>JAFGXK010000207.1 GCA_016936695.1 Bacteroidales bacterium
ACCAATGTCACGGGCGGTATAACGGCCCGAACGGTTGTGGTCGTCCCAGTTCTGAACAGCCATCAGAAGGGGTACCGAACAGAACAGAACGATGAAAGTAATGATTGCGGAAAGGCGCTTACCGGCCAGCTTACTCAGATATTCAAAAACAAACATGAATCCCAGTCCGATCCAGACCGAGAAAGCGTAAAAAGATCCTGCATAGGCATAGTCACGCTCCCTGGGCTGATTGGGATACTGGTTCAGATATAAGATGATAGCCAGCCCGGTCATTATGAAAAATGCCAGTACGAGCCAGAATCCTTTCCGTTCCTTCCTGTACTGCCATACAGCACCTGCAATTCCAAGGATCAGGGGAAGAAAGAAATATGTGTTCCTGCCTTCATTACTTTTCAGATCGGATGGGACATTGTCAAGATCACCGAGTCTTGCCTCATCAATGAACTTAATCCCGCTTATCCAGTTCCCGTGCAGGGGATTGCCGTTGCCCTGACTGTCATTCTGCCTGCCGGCAAAATTCCACATGAAATATCTAAGATACATGTAGCCCACCTGGTATCTGAAGAAATACCTGAGATTCTCGCCAAAGGTCGGACAGATGATGACCTCTTTGTCGGAACCGGATGAAACGGTGTACCTGCGGCCGGTGATCCTGCCCCAGTATTTGTAGGCAGTTTCATGATCGGGCTCGGAAATGTACATCCTTGGAAATAATGTCATGAATTCTTCCCTGTATTCGTATTCAGGCCGGTAATAGGGCTGATATTTCCCGGCAACCTTGTTATATCCGGCTACCGTCCTTTTCACATCCACAATCGGAGCACTGTAATAATTCCCGTAAACCTTGGGCGACGTTCCATACTGCTCCATGTTAATGTAATACGAAAGGGAAAAGATGTCGGAAGGATTGTTCTGATTCATGGGAGGCTTCGCCGACGACCTTATCATAATCATGGCATAGGAAGAATACCCTATCATCACAACGGTCAGTATGGTCATCACGTAATTGAGAATCACGCGTCCTGTTTTTCTGGAATATCTTATTCCGGCAACCAGGGCGGCGCCAAGAATGACAAGGAAAATCAGGAGTCCGGTGTTGTATGGCAGTCCGATGACATTTACAAATAACAACTCGAACCAGCCGGCAACCCTGGGTACGCCCGGAATTATAACGAATACCATGAGGTAAAGTGTCACAACAGCGAGCAGAAAGGTTTTTAATATCCCGCCTCTGGTTACTTCGTATTTACGGAAATAGTAGATAAAGAACAGAACCGGGATGACCAGAAGATTCAGCCTGTGAATTCCCAGGCCCAGTCCCATTATGTAGGCGATCAGTATTATCCACCTTCCCGACCATGGTTCATCAGCCTCCTCTTCCCATTTCAGCATTCCCCAGAATACCAGTCCGGTGACCAGTGATGAAAGAGCATAAAGCTCACCTTCAACGGCTGAGAACCAAAAGGTGTCGGAGAAGGTATAGGCAAGAGCGCCTGTAATTCCGCTACCTATGATTGCTGCAATGTGTCCCGAAGCCGCTTCGTTGGTCCATCCATATACTTTTCTTACCAGATGAGTAATAGTCCAGTACAGGAACATAATTGCAAAACCGCTGCTGACAGCTGAAAGGGCATTCATCATTAAAGCCACCTTCGATACATCGCCAAGAGCAAAAAGGGTGGCAATACGGCCAATCATAAGGAAAAGGGGAGCTCCCGGAGGGTGTCCGACCTGCAGCCTGAACGATGAAAGGATGAATTCGCCGCAATCCCAGAAGCTTACCGTGGGCTCCAGTGTTAGCAGGTATACGGCTGTTGAAATGACGAAAAGGACCCAGCCGGTAATTTTGTCAAGCCGGCGGAAATTGCCCCATATGGAATCCATAACGATGCTTTTTTTCTTTACCGGAACAAAGAACGCAAAAAAATATCACTTGAGCATAACCCCGTGTTTATTTAACTACTTTTTAACTTGAAACTTATTTTGTTACATTTGCCCTGCATATCCAAATCCGATGAACTATAAAGGGATAATTGCATTCATTCTGGGGCTTGCCGCTATTGATTCACCGGCTCAGAAATACAATGGCGTTACGGTTACTGAAGGTGATCTTTACCTCAATTTCAGAAACATCAGCTTTGTTCGCAACAATGAGTATTCAAATCCTGTAACAGAAGGCTATACACTTATCGGCTGGTTCATTCAGCCTGAACTTGTTTACCGCCCTGTGCAAAAAGCCGAACTGCGGCTCGGCACTCACCTTCTCCGCTACCCGGGAACAAACGGGTTTTCTGCGGCAAAGCCTCTGTTCTCGACAACCTGGTTCTTCTCCGAACTTACTAGATTCACATTAGGATCACTGCCAGGGGCCGACACCCACAGGATGTTCGACCCTCATTTCAGTATTGAAAAAACCTACAAAGCTTTTTCTGAGGACGGATTGCAGTTCCTTACAGAGGGGGAAAGAGTTTTCAGCGACACCTGGGTCAGCTGGGAGAATTATATTTTCAGGGACGACAGTGAAAGAGAGATTTTCACCGCAGGCGAATCGTTCAGGTACACCCCGACCGATGAATCATCACGGATAAGGTTCGAATTGCCTGTTCAGATACTTTTCAGGCACTACGGCGGACAAATAAGCGACTATCCGGAACCTGTTGAGACATTCATGAATCTGTCAGCCGGAGTAAAAGTGATTACAGATGCCGGTCCCGGAAGAAAGGTTACTGCAGGACTGGAAGGGCTTGCTTTCTACGGAAGCTCCATGAGGGATAATGCCGCTTCGGGGATTAAAGACGGCCACGCTCTGTGGGCGCTTATGTTCTCTTCGTTCCGTCATGCAGAATTCAGGGCAGGTTACTGGACCTCGGAAAACTATTACGCTCCCGAAGGCAATTTCATTTTCGGCTCAGTGTCCGACCACCTCGACAACGTCGTGGTTTCACCCAGAAACCTCATAACAGGCTCCCTGAATATCAGGATACCATATAATAATCTCCTGGAGTTCTTTCTCGGTTTCGACGGCTGGTACGACACTGATCTGAAGAGGTTTGACAATGCCGTTACCCTGCACCTGAGGATAGATGAGCTTATAAAACTTGCTTCAGTAAAAAGGAACTGAAACAGAAGTAATCTTCAGACTCCGGTCACGGAAACTGTCACAAAAAATCTCCACGGCTTATTTTTCCAGTAATCGCCGGCATAGTCTATCCCGACCCTCGGCCCGGTATTATATGACGGCCTCAGCCCATGATCCTCAATCCATATTCTTTCAGAAGCCGCGAGATCCTCTCCATAAAAAGACCTGTCAATGCCCAGAAGCCTTGCAACCCTTCCCGGCCCTGTACAGTTATCCAATCCCCTGATAAGTACAGCCTGAGGATCATTTTCCTTTCCGGTTACAACGTTAAGCATCCAGTACATCCCGTAGACAAAATACACATAGAGCCTACCCCCTTCATGGAACATGACTTCTGTCCTGGGAGTCCTCCCTTTTGAAGCATGGCAGGCCTTGTCTCCTGACCCGTTGTATGCCTCCGTCTCGGTTATAATGAATCTTTTCACAACACTATCAGGCTGCTTAATTACCAGAGTCTTGCCAAGCAGCGCCGGGGCAACCTCAAGCACACCGGCTGTGTAAAAGTCCCGTCCCAGTTTCAGTACCCCTGATCCGGACGTGTTCCCGCTTCTCCTGTTCGATAAAGACATACGCAAAAATAGCGTTGCCAGGGAAGTACACAAAAATTCTGTCCATTATTCTTTTTTTTTAGGAAATATGTCGTATTTTTGCAATCCCAAAAAAGGGGTTTTTGCATTATATTCAAGTGTTTCAATTATAAAACAGATTAGAAGTGAACACCTTAAGTTACAAAACTATTTCAGCGAACAAAGAGACCGTTAACAAGGAGTGGGTTATCGTCGACGCTGAAGGAGCTACTCTCGGACGTCTGGCAACCGTGATTGCTTCGACTCTCAGAGGGAAGCACAAGACAAATTTTACCCCTCATGTAGATTGCGGCGATAATGTCGTGGTCATAAATGCTGAAAAAATAAACCTTTCCGGGACCAAAATGGAAAATAAGGAATATATCCGCCATACAGGATATCCGGGAGGACAGAGGATCACTAAAGCAAAGGATTTACTCAGGAAAAAACCGATAAGCCTTGTCGAAGAGGCAGTTAAAGGAATGCTCCCGAAAAACAGGCTTGGAAGTGCCTTATACAAGAACATGCATGTATATGCAGGTCCGTCACATCCGCATGAAGCACAGAAGCCCAGAAAATTAGAATTATAAAACACTAAGGAACGAATATGGAGCCAATTAATGCACTTGGAAGAAGGAAAGCAGCCGTTGCCAGAGTAATATTAAGTGATGGCAAGGGAAAAATAACGGTAAACGACAGGGATTATAAGGAATACTTTGGCGCTGAGACATTGCAGTATGTGGTTACACAGCCGCTCGTTGCCCTCAACGCAATCGATAAATATGATATCAACGTCAATCTCGACGGAGGCGGAGTGAAGGGCCAGGCTGAAGCTCTCAGGCTCGGAATCACCAGGGCTCTCATAAAGGTTGATGCAGAAAGCAAATCGGTACTCAAGGCAAACGGATTTGTTACCCGCGATCCCCGCGAGGTAGAAAGAAAGAAACCGGGCCAGCCGAAAGCACGCAGAAGATTCCAGTTCAGCAAACGTTAGGAATTGATTTTATCAATCAACATAGATGCAGGTTTAGTATCTAAATTGCAGAGACTCCCGAGAACCGGGGCTACCCTGTGATTGATCAAACAGAATGTAAACTTTAAAAACAAGAAAATGCCAAGAACAAATTTCCAGGAACTGCTCGACGCAGGTTGTCACTTCGGACATCTCAAGAGAAAATGGAATCCCGCAATGGCTCCCTATATTTTCATGGAGCGAAACGGTATTCACATTATCGACCTTGAGAAGACAGTTGTAAAAATTGATGAGGCTGCCGCAGCCATGAAACAGATTGCCAGATCAGGCAAGAAGATTCTCTTCGTTGCTACAAAGAAACAGGCTAAGGAAATAGTCTCTGAAAAAGTGAAAAAGGTTAACATGCCTTACGTTACCGAACGCTGGCCGGGCGGCATGCTTACCAACTTCCCCACTATCCGCAAGGCAGTGAAGAAGATGGGAAACATCGACAAAATGGCTACGGACGGAACATTTACCAACCTGTCAAAGCGTGAGAGATTGCAGGTGACACGTCAGAGAGCCAAACTGGAAAAGAACCTGGGAAGCATCGTTGACCTTACCCGTCTTCCTTCAGCACTATTCGTGGTTGACGTGTGCAAGGAACGTATTGCCGTAAGAGAGGCAAAAAGACTTGGCATCCCTGTTTTTGCAATGATTGACACAAATTCTGACCCTTCAGATATCGAATTCCCGATTCCTGCAAACGACGACGCTTCAAAATCAATTTCCCTTATCATCGGACTTCTCTGCGATGCAATTGATGAAGGTCTTAACGAAAGGAAACTTGAAAAAGACAAGGAACCGGCACAGAAAGACAAGAAATTCATAAAGAAAGACCTTGCAACCAAAGACCTGCCCGAATCAGTGATCGAAGCACTCGCTGCTGAAGAGGAGGAAGAAGTCGGGGATGATGATGAAGAAATGACCGAAGAGGATGATGACATCGTCGCCGAAGCTGAGGAGAGTGCAGAATAATGGTTCAGTTTTAATATTTAAAAGGAAACAATACAATGGCTAATATAAGTTCTGCAGATGTTGCAAGGCTGAGGAAAATGACCCTGGCCGGCATGATGGACTGCAAAAAAGCTCTTGAAGAATCAAATGGCGATTTTGAAAAGGCTGTTGAAATAATAAGGAA
>JAFGXK010000208.1 GCA_016936695.1 Bacteroidales bacterium
GGAAAAGTTGTAATTTGGATGGATATTTGATAGGTGTTAACCATGTCACAGAAGATTAATAAATGTATTTTTTTGTTTTTGGCACTGGCTTTCCCGGCGGTCCAAGGACAGATACTGAAGGACACTGCTGCAATAAGCATGTTGAAGAAGGGTGTTGATGATATTTACGGATTCAGATTTTCAGAAGCCAGACAGACCAGCCTGAAACTTTCCAAAGCCTTTCCGGATCATCCGGTACTCTACCTTTACAATGGAATGCTGACTTATTGGTCGAATCATCCGCTGACTCCTATGAGTCAGGCTTCCGAATAGTACGAGAAGGACATGATAACATGCATCAGCCTGTGCGAGAAAGAAGAGAATCCGGAGGATTATGCTGAATATCTTCTTGCTAATCTTGGCGCAAGGGGAATGCTTTTGATGTACTACGCCGACAATAACCTGCAATCGAAAATCAACCCCATGGTTATAGACACTTACAGGTATATAAGGGAATCGTTTAACTATACATCGGCATACCCCGACTTCAGTTTTTTTACCGGACTCTATAACTACTACCGGGAGGCCTATCCCGAAGCACACCCTATATACAAGGTGGTTGCATTTCTCTTTCCCCGCGGAGACAGGATTAAGGGTATCTACGAAATGCAAAATGCAGCATTCAATTCCATCATGCTGAAAGCGGAGGCTTATGCTTTTTTATCCTATATCTTCATGAGTTTTGAGAATAATTATCAGCTTGCCCTTCCCTATAACAGGGAACTTCATGAGCTTTATCCTGCAAACCTGCCCTATACTGCCGGATTCCTTAAGAACCTTATTCTTCTGAAAAGCTACGATGAAGCTGAAGCAATAATCAAATCATTAAACTCCAACATAACAAACAGATATTTCCTGGGACAGATGTCTGTCTTAAATGGTATACTGATGGAGAAGAAATACCGTGACTACGATCAGGCGGAGAAATACTATAACAGGGGTATCAGTCAGCTTTCGGCTTTCGGATATTATGGAAATGATGCTTCATCGTATGCCTATTTTGGCCTCAGCAGGATCAGCGGCTACAGGGATGACAAACAGAACAAGAAGACATTCAGGAAGATGGCCAATGAGCTTTCCTATTACCCGAATATTAATTTCGACGACTGATCCATGGGTATGGTTTCCGTCCTCCCGAATAAAAAAATAAAGACTGTTTTATCGTTTCCCGTTTTCGAGTACAAAAGGTGTAACCTGGTAAACGCAATAGTTGAGCCAGTTTGAGAACAGAAGACTGGCATGGCTTCTCCATTTCACAACAGGCTCACATCGTGGATCATCATTCAGAAAATAATTTCTTGGTATTTTTATATCCAGTCCCTTTGCAATATCACGTTCATATTCAGCTTTAAGCGTCAGGGGATCGTATTCGGAATGGCCTGTCACAAATACCCTTTTCAGGTCGCGTGAAGCCAGCAGGTATATGCCCGCTTCATCTGATTCGGCAAGTATCTCCAGGTCGCTCACTTTTTCAATATCCTCCTTTCTCACCTCTGTATATCTTGAGTGCGGAGCGAGGAAATCGTCATCGAAGCCTCTTGTAAGGACATGTTTCTTGTTGTATATCCTGTGGCTGAAGACGCCGAATTTTTTCTCGTTCATCATATACTTCGGGATCCCGTAATGATGCCATAGACCGGCCTGAGATGCCCAGCAGATGTACAATGTGGAGGTTATATGCCGGTCGGCCCAATTCATTATCCTCACCATCTCATCCCAGTAATCAACCTCTTCGAATTCGAGGTGCTCAATTGGTGCGCCCGTAATTATCAGACCATCAAATTTGTGATGGGCAATGTCGTCAAAAGTCTTGTAGAAAGAGTCGAGATGCTCTTTGGGGGTATTCTTCGAAAGGTGCATGCTGGTGTTGATCAGGGTGATCTCAACCTGAAGGGGAGTATTGGAAAGAAGCCTCAATATCTGGGTTTCGGTCGTGATCTTGACGGGCATAAGGTTGAAGATCAGAATCTGCAGGGGCCTGATGTCCTGATGAACTGCCCTGGTCTCCTTCATAACGAATATGTTCTCGTCTTCAAGGATCCTGACTGCCGGAAGATTATCTGATATATTGAGTGGCATAATTCAATTAGACTAAAATTTTGGGGTTGAAAGATACTCAATAAGGAGAAAAAACCGGTGAATTTATCCCGGAATCATCGGTTTTGGCAAATTTACATCATTCTGTTTTATCCTTTGGTCAAAAGCCTGGATTTACCTGAAATTCCGGCTTTTTGGATTGTATTTTATTGAAAAACAGGCCTGTGACCCGATACGGAAGTTATGAAAAGCAATTCCGGCCGTTTCATTGGTAAATTCTGCTCACGTTTTGACGAATCATTTGGTTTCATTTATGAGCAGGGAAAAGTCAGGGCCGATTCACGGAATTCAATTGACAAAGGTTGGTGTATGACATGCTGATTTCCCCATTGGATGGGCCTGGGCGTATTGACAAGCTTTCTTTCAGGCAGTATCTTTACATCAAAGGAATCAGGATAAAAGTCAATTAAAAAAACAGAGTCATGAAAACTTTCTACAGGATATCATCACAGGAACTAGGTACGGTAATGCTCAGAAGGAGAAAAATAGCAAAAGCCTTAAGATGGTGGCTTCGCGAAAATGGGTTTGACTACAAGTATGTTTTCTTCGTAAGTTAGCTTTGGTTTAAGTTTGTTTGGTTTGTTAATCATTCTTTCCCGGATGAATAATCCGGGGGCTTTTGAAGGGGAGAGGATCCGGGGTAAATCCTTCTCCCTTTTTTTTTATTAAATGTTTTAATAAATTTGTCAAGGTATTAACAAAAAATAATAGCTATGAAAAAGATCGTTCTCACATTTACACTTGTAATATTCCTGTCTGCCTTTGCTTCAGCACAGGATTACAATACAGGAGTGGGCTTGAGGCTTGGTTTCTCCAATGGTCTTACAGTTAAGCATTTTGTCAGTCAACGGTCTGCTTTTGAAGGTATCCTTTCTACCAGATGGAGGGGATTTGAATTAACTGGCTTATATGAAGTACATAATAATGCTTTCGATGTATCACGACTTAACTGGTATTACGGAGGAGGAGGACACATCGGTTTCTGGAATGGCGACAATACCTACGACAGATGGGGAGACGCCGGAACAAATTATACTGTAATCGGAATTGACGGCATTCTGGGAATAGAATATAATTTTGAGGAAGTCCCTATCAATATCGGTCTTGACTGGAAGCCAGCGTTTAACCTTACAGGTTACAGCGGATTCTGGGGCGACGGCGGGGCATTATCCATCAGGTATATTTTCTAGAACCCGCTCATTTTCATTGTTACTGTTGGTATAAGCAGCAGGAAACCAAGCACTACAAGGATAATAAGAACAGGCATTATCCATTTCAGCCATTTGACGTAGGGAACTCTTGCCATTCCCAGTACTCCCATTAGTACTCCGGATGTCGGGGCTATCATGTCCGTGAAGCCTGCTCCGAACTGGAAGGCCATAATGGTTGCCTGTCTGGTAAGACCCACCAGATCGGAAAATTCAGCCATAATGGGAATTGTAAGTGCAGCTTTTGCCGATCCTGAAGTTATTACGAGGTTAAGCGCCGACTGAAAAGCATACATTATTGTGAGCGCTGACATCTGTCCCGATCCTTCCAGTGCTCCTGACAGCGAAAATAGCACGGTATCAATTATCTGGCCGTCGGTGAGGAGAGCAATAATTCCTCCGGCAAAGCCTACCACAAGTGCTGCAGAGACAATATCCTTAACCCCCTCAATGAATAGCCTGGCCAGATCGCCCGGCTTTTTTCCTGCTGCAAGACCTGTTACAAGCCCCATGGCAAGGAACAATGCTGCAATTTCCATAATGTACCATTGATATCCCAGAACTCCGGCCACGAGATACATCATTGTAAAGGCAAGGATGGTAAGCACAAAGAAATGAATCGATTTTCTCAGGCTTATGTAGCTGAAAATTATAAATAACACTGCCAGCACAGGCATGATCGGAGCCGATATTTTTGTCAGTCCAATATTAAGCTGGGTTACAGGGTATTTCACAGCAAAGATCACAACGACAATGCTTGTCGCCAGAGCTGTGAGCCATGCTGACAGTGGTGTATGGTAACTTATCTCTCCTGTCTGGGAGCCGCCTTTCTGCCTCCAGAAACCGTCAGCCTCATACATAATACTTTTCGAGGGATTCTTTCTGATCCGTGCCGCATACCACAATACAAACAGAATTCCCGTCACAGTGATCAGCACCCAGCATAGTGTTCTGTATTCAATACCTGTGAATAGCGGCACGCTGGCCAGCCCCTGGGCAATCCCTACAGTGAAAGGATTGAGAATAGCCCCTGCAAACCCGATATGGGCAGCGAAATAGCAGAGAGCAATGCCTACAAGTGAATCGTAGCCCATTGATATTGCAAGAGGTACGAAGATCACCGAAAAGGCAATCGTCTCTTCGGCCATTCCGAATATTGCTCCAAAGAGACTGAAAAGCACCATTATGAATGAGATCACCATATTGTTGACTCCCACCAGCCTCACGGCCTTGTATTTTTCCATACGCCGGGTGAATCCGAGAAATGAGAAAATCCCGACATCAATGGCCTTAGTGTCGTTCATTATCCAGAAGGCGCCGCCGACCATCAGTATGAATACAATGATGTGCGACATATTAATGAAGCCCTTGTAAAATGCAGAGAATATCTGCCAGGTCTGAGGCTGGCTTTCCACATGTTGAAAAGACCCGTTCACAATCACGCTGCGCTCTACACCGTTAACGTCAACTGTTTCCCGTTCGTACCGGCCGCCGGGAATCACCCATGTCAGTATAGCTGCACAGATAATAATGCTGAAGACTATCACCAGATTGTGCGGTATTGTGAACCTGAAATTCATGGATGATGATTTATCGTTTTCAAAAAAATATCGGTTTTACACTGTCTGGCATAAAGATTTGAATAAAATGCGGATTTTTTTCCTGTAAGTGATCAGAATTTTTTAATTTTAAGCAAATGATCACCTGCTGACCTGCTGACCTTTTTATCAATCACAATAAACCTGCAAGTATGAGAAAATTCGTTATTGTTGCACTGATCCTTTCCGTGTCTTCATTATCAGCTTTTTCACAGAAGGGATTCAACGGACTCGACATGAACATGGGTAATCTTTACAGGCTTTCCGATGCAAAGACCCGTTCGATAAGCCCCGAGAATTTTACCGGAGAAAAGGGTAAAGGTGGAATGGCCTCTCCGGCCGACAAGGATAAACCAAATGTCGCAAATGCATTCAATGCAGCCCGCGACCTGGGTCAGGGATGGAAAGTGAATCCCTATATCCGGATTCAGCCTGGCGGAACTTTTACACTTGCAGATATTGATGGTCCCGGAGCGATTCAGCATATTTGGATGACTCCGGCAGGCAAATGGCGTTATTCAATACTGCGAATTTACTGGGACAATGAGACAGAACCCTCTGTTGAATGTCCTGTCGGCGACTTCTTCGGCATGGGATGGGGACAGTATGCTCCTCTTGTATCGCAAGCCGTTTGCGTTAATCCGGGAAGCGCCTTTAACTGCTACTGGGTAATGCCCTTCAGGAAACATTGCAGGATCACCATGGAGAATGTGGGAGATGCTGACATCATGACACTATTTTACCAGATCGATTACACGCTGACCGACGTTCCCGATGATGCAGCCTACTTCCACGCTCAGTACAGAAGGCTCAATCCGAATGTGACTTCCGACTATACCATTGTTGACGGAATAAAGGGAAGAGGCCAGTATGTGGGTGTTTACCTTGCATGGGGTGTGTTCAACAACGGCTGGTGGGGTGAAGGCGAGATTAAGTTTTTTATCGACGGCGACACAAAATATCCTACCATCTGCGGAACAGGTACCGAGGATTATATCTGTGGTTCATATGATTTCGATACCAGGGCAAAGAATCCCTATGGTGTGGAGGAGGTTAATTACACCGAATTCTGCACTCCGTATTCGGGTCTGCACCAGGTTATAAAGGGAGACGGACACTACAACGTGATGCAAAGGTTCGGGATGTACCGCTGGCACATAATGGATCCGGTAAGGTTTGAAAAAGATCTGCGTATTACGATTCAGGATCTGGGCTGGAGGCAGGGAGGCAGATATCTTGCCCAGAAGTCGGATATAGCTTCGGTTTGTTACTGGTATCAGACCGAACCCCACGTTAAATTCCCGTCAATACCGGGATGGAGAGAACTTGAAGTTTTTTAGAATAATCAGATATTTAAATCAAACCTATGGAAAAAGACAAAAGCCCAAAGGGCACAAGAAAGGAGGGTATTGACCGTCGCAGTTTTATTTCGAGAACATCACTGGCAGCGATCGGAGCAATAGGCACGGCCGGACTTGTCACATCATGTTCCGGGAAACCAAAAAGGAAAGAGATCCAATTGCCGGCCTTTCTGACCCAGGCTCCTGATGGCAAGCCGATAAAGGCAGGTCTGATAGGATGCGGAGGAAGAGGCACAGGTGCAGCTGTAAACTTCCTCGATGCGGGTCCCAACCTGCAGATTACAGCACTGGGAGATGTCTTTAAGGACAAGCTTGACCAGTGCAGAGAACAACTCAGGAAGTCAAAGCATGCCGTTGAAGTCGCTGATGAGAACTGTTTCCTTGGTTTTGACAGTTTTCAGAAGGTTATCGATTCAGGTGTCGATCTTGTACTGCTTTGCACTCCTCCTGCTTTCAGGCCCTATCATATTGAGGCAGCAGTGAATGCCGGAAAGCATATTTTCATGGAGAAGCCTGTTGCTGTCGATCCGGTTGGCGCCCGGAAAGTTCTTATTTCCGTGAAAAGAGCTCAGGAGAAGGGACTCTGCATGGTAAGCGGTACCATCCGCCGCGTTCAGAAGGATTTTTCCGAGACCTGGCGCAGGGTGGCAAGCGGGGAAATCGGCGACATAGTCAGCGCGCATATTATTCGCAATGGCGGCGGTTTGTGGGTGGTTCAGCGCCAGCCGGGGTGGACTGATATGGAATACATGCTTCGTAACTGGGCAAATTTCTGCTGGCTTTCCGGCGATCATATAGTTGAACAGTTCATTCACGAAATCGATGTTATGAACTGGTATATAGGGAAAAATCCCGTTAAGGCAATGGGCTGGGGAGGGCGGCAGAGAAGGGTTACCGGTGACCAGTACGATTTCTTCAGCGTCGAATACGTATACGACAACGGAATGCATACCCATTGCGCTGCCCGACAGATATCAGGATGCAGCAATCTTACCGAGCAGTTCATTGTTGGCACTGAGGGATTTGCCAATGCAAAAGGGATGATATATAACCTTAAGGGTGAGGAGATATGGAAATATCCGCATCCTGAGGAAGGTTCGACAGACGAGACATGGAAGGTCACCGATCCCTTTGTTCAGGAGCATATCAATCTTGTTACCGGGATCAGGACCGGAAATATTGTCAACGACGGAGAGGCACAGGTGAATTCCACCCTCATTACAATTATGGGAAGAATGTCGGCTTACACGGGCAAGGATGTCACCTGGGATGAGCTGATGAATTCCGATTTGTCGCTCGGACCAAAGGTATTCGAATTCGGCCCCGTGCCTGATATCCCTGAAGTGCCGCCAGTAATAGGCGTTCCGCCTAATCTGGGCTGAAGCCCTGGATCTTGTTGAGAAAGTAATTGAACCTATCAGAAAAATCTGCAATAATGAACAGAAGACAATTTACAAAGACCACCGTCCTTGCTTCTGCATTTATTTCGGCAGGGCCGTTGACGGAGTCCGGTTTGTTCGGGACCCCGGCTGCCAGGTCTCTGAAAAAAGGCATGATGTGGGGAGGCATCAGAGTGGGCAGCAGCATAACAGATAAGTTTGAAGCTGCATTGCAGGCCGGATTTGACGGGGTGGAGGTGGATAGTCACCTCGACAGGACTGAGGTACTGCAGGCAATGAAGAAGACCGGACTGATTGTGCCAAGTGTATGTAATTCACAACACTGGAAATTCCTGATGTCGAGTCCCGATCCTTCTGTCAGGGAACAAGGAGTTACCGCAATGAAGGTTGCCCTTGAAGATGCGGCAGCTTTCGGTGCCGATACGGTTCTTCTGGTGCCCGGACGGGTGACAGACAGTGTCAGCTATGATGAATGCTGGGACCGGTCGGTCAGGGAAATAAGGAAGGTTGTTCCTCTGGCCGAACAGCTGAAGGTGAAGATCGCCATCGAGAATGTCTGGAACAGCTTTCTTCTCAGTCCTCTGGAAATGGCCCGTTATATCGACCAGTTTCAGAGTGAGTTTGTGGGCGCCTATTTCGATTGCGGCAACATACTAGCTTATGGCTGGCCGGAACAGTGGATCAGGATACTTGGCAAAAGGATAGCCAAAATTCATATTAAGGAATACAGCCGTAAGCTTGCTGATGAGAAGGGCCGGTCGGCTGGATTCAATGTAAAGCTCCGTGAGGGGGATGTCAACTGGTCCGCCGTAATGAAGGCTATAGATGATACTGGTTACAACGGATGGACTACTATTGAGATGGGAGGAGGGGACACGCCTGAAGGGCTTAAGGATTTGTGCGACAGGCTTAAGCTGATACTGGAAAGCTGAGCCGGAAAATCAGGATTGTATCCAGCATTGCAACAGAATAATATTAGTGCATTCGTGGCTACTTTTTTTTGCCACTAATGCACGAATAAGAATAAGATTGTATCAGCGATTAAAACAAGGTAACATTAGTGCATTCGTGGCTATCAGCTACTTCCACCGGCATATTTTCCATTCTCTTTTAAAGGCTTCCTTTTCAAGCTGCCTGTCAGGGTTGACGCATACCGGATTTCCCACAATACTCAGGGCTGGCAGATCAGAAATGGAATCGCCGTAATACCATGCATCGGCAGGAGAGCTGTTATTTTTTTCACAATACTCTCCGATCCTCCTGGCTTTTTCTTCTCCATAGCACAGGGCCCCCTCTGACATTCCTGTGAGAATCCCTTCTGATGCTTCAAGCTCAGAACAGATCATATCTTCTATATCAAGGTGATGGGAGATTCTGCGGCATATCGGGCTTACCGATGATGACAGCAAAACTGTCCGGACATTGTTCCGCCTGTGAAATCCGATTTCAGCGACAGCTTCTTTAAATACAGAAGGTAAAAGAGCTTCACTGACAACATAGGAGCACAGATCCTCAAAGTCAGAAACCTTTATTCCTTTTACCCAAAGTATCATTTCATTCATTATACCGACGGGGTCTCTGAGGTTAAGCCGGTAAGCCGATGAGAGCCACAGAGCTTTCAGAATGTCTGATTTTTTCATCAGGCCCCGCCCATATGCACCAGTGACAAGAAGTCTTCCGCTTACAGCCCCGGTGATGGTACGGTCTAGATCGAAGAATGCAATCCTTATTTGTTCAGGACTCTTTTTTTCTGAAGAAATGGTTCCCATCAGGATTATATATGATATTCAGTGCTTCAGGTATGATTCTGACATCGAATCTGTCTGAGAAATTGAGTTCTCCGTCGACATGGAACGGGACCTTTCCGGGGAATTCAATCTTCAGGCTGTCGGTCTGATAGTAAAACACCTTTTTGTCTTTGATGTGGTTCCCTTTTGGTACTTTCATGAACAACTTCAGCCTTTGGATCAGGTTGAGCCTTTTGATTGAGCAGACGTCTAGCAGCCCGTCATTGGCAAGAGCCCTGGGGGTAAGGAGGAATCCTCCTGCAAATCTTCGGCCCACCGATACAGTGTTTATAAAACAGTCGGTTTCGATCCGGCCCGAACCATAGGTTACTGCCATCCTTTTTTCCCTGAAAAACAGGATGGTTTTGATTATATGCCACAGATACTTGTGTTTTCCTCCTTTTTTTACCACTCCCGGTTCAGTATAATTTTCCGCGGCTACCTGAGCATCAAATCCGAGTCCCATACCGTTGAGGAATACCATTCCGTTAACTGATCCTGCGTCCATTGGGATGATGTGTTTCTTAAAAAAAACATCCCAGTCATCTTCCGACATCCGGTCATGAAATCCTGTGATCTGGATGAAATCATTGCCTGTGCCTGCAGGGATCACTCCAAAAACAACATCTTGCCTGTTTATAAGGGGTCTTGCAACCTCATTGGCCGTACCGTCGCCTCCCACGCCAATAATGTTCCTACATCCCTTTTCGTAGTATTCTCCTGAGAGCTTCACTGCATGACCGCTTCTTTCGGTCTGAACGATTTCCCCGTCGATACCGTATTTTTTGATTTTTTCACTGATTATGGGAATCATTGTCTTTCCGAAACCGTTGCCTGCTATTGGATTTACTATGAAAACCCATTTATCCTTTATTAATGATTCCATAATGTCTTTTTATGAGATACTAATGGTTACAGTTATATGCAGATTCAATAATTCCTTTGATCCTTTTGATTATTTCATCGTCGGTCTTATCCTTCAATTCTTCCCCTGGAACGGGTTTGTGTATGATTACTTCCAGTTTTGAGCCGAAATCTATAAAGAGCCTGTTTTTTGGCTTAAGGTTATAAAATCCGTTAAGGGTTATTGGCAATATATCGGAGTTTCCTGTTCTCATAAGATATATGAATCCCCTGAAGAAGGGATTTATTTTTCCGTCAAGTGTCCGGGTTCCTTCGGGAAACATGGCAACCGACTGATTTTTTGATCTGTCAATGAGCTGATCAAGCATATGACGGGTGTTCCGGATTGTAGGTTCCCTGAACGGGACATAACCGATCAGTCTGAGGAAGCCCCCGAAGACCGGCACTTTAAGTAATCGCTCATGTCCGAACCATGCAACCTGAGGGTAAAACGACGTAATGGCAACAATGTCGAAAAGGCTGGCATGATTGGCCACGAGGATGTACCTGTTGTTTTTGTCAAGGTAGTTCTTGCCCTTTATTGTCAGCTTTTTCCCCATGATTGCAAATACTGATTTGGCCCATATCATGGTAAGGAATTGTACAGCTCTCTTTGCCTTGAATGTAGTGAGAATAAATACGACGACAACACCAACCGCGGTATAGCAGTAGAGGACTGCAAACACTGGGAAAGATAAAAAGGCATTAATACCAGATCTCATCCGGGAAACGTAAAATTCGCGGGGATTAAAATAAGTTAAAATCCAATATAAAATGTAAACCGATAAGTTTTTAACGGTTTTCGTTTAAATTCCCGAGTTGCTTACAAATGCAATCTGCTTACTGTCAGGCGACCATGATGGAACGTTTATGGTTCCCTGTCCGCCGTAGAGGTAGGCAATCACCCTGGGCTCACCGCCTTCTGCAGGCATAAGCCTCAGCAGGACTCTCTTGTAAGAAGGATGGCTGTTCTTTTCAATATCCGGAGGGAATGAAATGAAAGCTATCCATTTTCCGTCGGGTGAAATATGGGGGAACCAGTTTTTGTAGTCATCGAAGGTAAGCTGTTCCCTTCCGGTTCCGTCGGCATTCATGCGCCATAACTGCATGTTTCCCGTATGGCTGCCGTTGTAGTAAATATATTTACCGTCGGGCGAATATTCGCAGCCATCAACGTGTTCGCCTTCAGGAATATCGGTAAGGGCCACTTCCTTTCCCCCCTTTATCGAGTTGCGGTAAATATTATAAACGGGTATACCCCTTCTTTGGGCGACATAAATCACTTCCTTGTTGTTGGGATGCCAGCCGTGCCAGTATGAGGGTGTTTCGGGGGTAACAAGTTTTGGTTCTCCTCCTTTCAGTTTAACAACGTACACTGCCGAACCTCTTCCTGCCGCGTCATCCTTTGAGCTGCTTATCGCAAGCAGTTTGCCGTTGAAGGATATTCCGTGGTCGTTATTGTTTCTTGTAACTGTGCCTGTGTTCAGCTGACTTATAGCCCCTCCCGTTACAGGAATTTTGTACAATAGTCCGTCCATGTTGAACAACAGTTGTTTGCCGTCAGGCATCCAGTTTGGAGCTTCAAACCTTCCCTGTTTTTCGTGGATCACCATTCTTTTTCCGTCGAAGACATTCATTGTTTCAAGACGGCATCCCACAGCTCCGTCCCTGGAGGCATTGTAATTGTCTCCGACAGGCTTGTCTATCCTGACATTCCAGATGGTGGCCTGTTCAGCCACCTCCGGATTATGAGAGCAGATGAATAATCCGGCAAGCACCTTATCAGGCATATTTGTCATTTCGTAGGAGCCGATATTCTCGAAAGGTGATCCGGCAACTGCCGCCCTCATGAAAATAATTTTTCCTGTCCTTTCGAGCTGGATTATTTCATATCCTGAGCCCTTAGCAAACAATTCATCCTCAGGGTCTTTCATTTCAGCACCCTTGAAATCGCGCCATTGCATAACAGTAAGACCATCTCCATGCATCACAGCAGAGATGTGGGGAGAATCCTCGTCCTCAGAAGCCCTTATCATCCAGCCGGTTTTTCTGTGGGGATCTGTTCCCTGGCCTTCAAAGCGGAAATTGGCAGTGAGGATGAAATCACCCTCTATCTGGTTGCTAACATAGCGGAACTCATCCCTTTCAAACCATATGTTATAGCCTGATCCTTTAAGCGAATAGGACTGATCATCAGGGTTATAAGAGGCTGAGCCTTTTATTGCGGGATTACCGATGTCGGCATTTCCCTGAAATATTCCTGTGGCGGCAGTCTGGGCAACGGCAGTTCCCGACAGCAGCAGGCAGATCAATAGAGATATAGTTTTCATCATTATATAATTTTGATATTAATTTTAATGGTATGATGCCTTCCTGTCGTCAGACAGGGAACCTCCATGTAAGTGATTATTATATTATTTTGTTCGTGTATGCTAACACATGGAGGATTCATGTCAGTGGGTTTTTGGAAAGTACAAGATAAGAAATTTGGGTTAAACTTTGCATATGAAGAAAATCTCAGCTGATTGACGGGCTTCTCACCATGAAAGTCAGGAGATGTTACAAAATGAATCCGGTAAGTAGATAAATGTTATGCCAGCAGGGTACTTCAAAGTAAAAAATTCTTAATTAAAATAATATTGCAATCGGTTGCATGAACAAATTTTAATAATTACTTTTGATTTTATTATTTTCGTGCTTTAATTGACTTAAAGGTTATCAGAACGAAATTTCACCAATCATTTGTGTTATGGATGATATACTGGCCCGGATCGCACTGTGTGTTGAGTCAGGCAAAACGGACAAGGCTTCGCCTTACCCTCCTGGAATGAAGGGGCAGGATGGAGCGGATGAGATTACAAAACTGGCGATTGAAGAAGGATTGGGTCCTGCCAGGATACTTGATGAAGCGCTTATTCCTGCCATGGCTGCTGTTGGTGAGAGATACAGCCGGAAGGAGATCTATGTTCCCCAGATGTTGATGGCAGCAAAGGCGATGAACAGCTCCATGAAGCATCTGAAGCCTTTCTTTACGTCGGGCGAGACCAAACGGAAGGGTAAATTCATTATAGGTACCGTCTCGGGCGACTTGCACGACATTGGAAAGAACCTGGTTGCCATGATGATCGAGGGAGGCGGATGGGAGATAATCGACCTTGGTGTCGATGTCAGCGCCGATAAGTTTCTGAAGGCGATTGAGGCTAATCCGGGTGCTTTTGTCGGGCTTTCGGCCCTTCTCACCACTACCATGGAGAATATGAAAAAAACCGTCGCAGTGTTGAAGGAGAAGCATCCCGGGATGAAGATACTTGTTGGCGGTGCTCCGGTAACGCGTGAGTACTGCGAAAAAATCGGTGCCGATTTCTATTCCCCCGATCCCCAGGGTGCAGTAAATTATCTGAAACAGTTTGCAGTTTAATCATGAAGACAGTTCTTTCAGGCAGGACCGCGGAGGTGATCATAGATACTGATGGTCCCGTAGTCATTATTGGCGAATCGATTAATCCGACCCGCCGCCGGAAACTGGTATCCTCGCTTCAGGAAGGTGATTTTTCCTATGTGCTTGAACTGGCTGCCAGCCAGATAAAGGCGGGTGCAGATATACTCGATGTTAATGTAGGGTATCCGGGAGTTGATGATGCTAAGCTTCTGCCCGAAGTGGTGATCGCCATTCAGGATAATTTTGACATTCCCCTGTGTCTCGATTCCCCGAATCCTTCAGCCATAGAATCCGCGCTTAAGGTTTCGGCAGGCAAATGTCTTATCAATTCGGTAAACGGGAAGGAGGAATCACTCAGGGCGCTGATCCCCGTGGCAAAGGAATACGGTGCTGCAATCATAGGCTTGTGCATGGATGATGACGGGATCACAAACGACCCGGAAAAGCGGGTGTCGATAATAGAAAAGATAATCGACAGGGCTGTTGCGGCAGGAATCAGGGCAGAGGATGTAATTGCCGATCCTCTTGCAATGGCTGTCAGCGCCGAACCGCAAGCCTGTGTGATTACTCTGGAGACGATCAGGCTTGTGCACCGTAAACTCGGTCAGAATATTACAATGGGAGCAAGCAACATATCATTCGGACTTCCCGACAGGGAGTCGCTGAACTCGGCCTTCATGACGCTTGCCGTTTATTGCGGAGTAACCTGCCCAATTGCAAATCCTGAAAAAACAGCAGCTGTAGCCCGGGCTGCCGATCTTGTTCTGGGCAGGGATGACTATGCAATCAGATTTGTAGAGTATTTTCAAAGCCGCAATTCCTGAAGTCCTTTTCTTCAGTCATAATAAATTAATATATGTCTGGTATCAAGCCTGCCCGCCGTTGGCAACCCCGCTTTTATCCTTTCCACAGGGAATCTTTCGGAAAGCGTTTCCGGGAAAAGATCGAGATAATGGTCAAGGGTCCGGTATGGGGCTGCCGGATGTGCGGAAATTGCCTTCTTCAGGAGACTGCATTCATCTGCTGTATGGAGTGTCCGAAAGGTCTCAGAAACGGGCCCTGCGGGGGAGTCACTCCCGACGGACACTGCTATGTCGACCCTACAAGAAGATGCGTTTGGCACGCCATATATTTCCGGGCCAGGAAGATCGGACGGGAGGATACTCTCCTGGAGGTACTGCCTCCCCTCGACTGGAGCAGGGTGGGTACCGAGACATGGGCTGATGTATTCAGTCAGATCGGAAGAACAGGCACCGGAAAATTCTTCAGATCGCTTTTTTCGAGCGACAAGGAACTTAAAAAACAGGTGTGGGATTCGGTTTTCAGGACTGTAAGACAACCTGTATGGTGGAACGGCGATTCAGAGTATCACGCGGCAGCTTACAGGGAGCCGGTCTCGGAACTGGAGAAGAATCTCAGGGAAGGCCGGTTCGTGGTTGCCACGGAAGTGACTCCGCCGCAGAGTGCCGATTCCGGAAAGCTTAAAAATGACATAGAACTGGTAAGGCCTTATGTAAAGGCCATAAATTTTACCGACGCTTCATCGGCTATCCCAAAGATGTCGGCCCTCGCCTGCTGTAAGGTTGCAGTTGATTTGAATGCAGAGCCTGTATTTCAGATTGCCGCCCGCGATACAACAAGAATATCACTGCAGTCGGATGCAATAGGTGCGGGACAGTTCGGGATAAGAAACATACTGTGCGTCACAGGAGACAGTCCGGTAGTGGGACCACCTCCGGCAAGCGATATGAACATCAATGACCTCGATTCGGTACAGATGCTGTGGATTCTCCGCAGAATGCGCGATGAGGGCATTTACCTCGACGGAAGAAAAATGAAACATCCGCCCTCATATTTTCTTGGAGCAGCAACTACACCCTTTGCACTCGACCCTGAACTTCAGGCCATAAGGGATCAGAAAAAGGTGAACGCCGGAGCCCAGTTCTTTCAGACCAACATAATCTTCGAACCGGAAAGGCTTGATCCCTGGCTCGAACAGCTTGACAGGAGAAATGTCCTCGGCAAGGTAAGTATTCTGGTGGGGCTGGTACCGCTGAAAAGCTATAAGGCAGCACTTTATCTCCATGAGAAGGTGCCCGGAGTTTACCTTCCCAAAAAGATACTCAGTCGCATGGAAAGGGCAGGAGACGGCGCCCGTGAGGAAGGAATAGCAATAACACTCGAAATGATTGCGTCAATAAAGCATAAAAAGGGGATCAGCGGGATTCACCTTATGTCGCTGGGGTGGGAAGAAGTAGTGGGAAGGATTGTTCGCGAAGCAGGACTGGATCAGGCATGATGAACACATTTCAATATGATTTTTCAGAACTTGGCGTCGATGGCGAACGGATAGGCAGACTGCTCGGTTGCGGGGAAGGATATCAGGCAGCCGATTTTTCCGGTCTGATCCTTGAGCTGATCGGCAACATTGCCCCTGTTTGTTCTGCAAAAGCCGGATACAGTATATATCCTGTTGAGGAATGGAAGAATGCCGCGAAATCAGCAACAATACATGGTATAGATTTTAATCTGAGAGATGTTGTCTTTTCACAGGTAAGGAAGGCAGAATCACTTGCCCTCTTTATTTGTACAGCGGGTCCGGAACCTGAAAAACTCTGCAAAAAGGCCATGGAAGACGGAGATCCCCTGGCTTCATATATTTACGACATTATAGGAAGTGAGATTGCGGAACTTGCATCCCGGCTGGTTCTTAAGGAAGTGAGGAAAGCTTCTGAAATCTCAGGTTTAAGGGTTACAAACAGGTATAGTCCGGGGTATTGCGGATGGGATGTATCGGAACAGCACAAGTTGTTTGAACTCATGCCCGGCAATTCCTGCGGAGTCAGCCTAAACGCTTCAGCGCTTATGAACCCTGAAAAGTCGGTCAGCGGTTTGATCGGGATAGGAGCAGAGGTTAGCTTTGATGCATACCCATGCAATTTGTGCCGCAGAACTGATTGCCTGTACAGAATGACTCAGGAGAGAGCCAATACTACCTGAAAAAGTAGGATCGTAGCAGTTTAAGGGGCAATGGTAAATAAGCCGAAAATGTTACACACAGTAAAATCAACAGTAAAATGAAAACCATGTTACCAGTCAGCCGCAGATTTTTTCTCCCGGCTGCAATTATGCTTTTTGCGGCAGGAATAGCCGGCGGACAGACAAATACAGAATTCAGGTATAAGGATCCTTCACTTCCGCTGGAAATCAGGGTAAACGACCTCGTGGGAAGGATGACCATTGAGGAGAAGATCAGTCAGATGATGAATGCGGCCCCGGCTATCGACAGGCTGGAGATACCGGAGTACGAATGGTGGAATGAATGTCTTCACGGTGTCGGAAGAGCCGGGCTGGCAACTGTCTATCCTCAGGCAATAGGGTTGGGAGCCACATTTGATGAGGACCTGATCTTCAGGGTTTCCACTGCTATTTCTGATGAGGCACGAGCCAAGCATCACGAGTTTGCAAGAAACGGTTCCAGAAAACGATACCAGGGACTTACCTTCTGGACTCCCAACATCAATATCTTCAGGGATCCGAGATGGGGGAGAGGGCAGGAAACCTACGGGGAGGACCCTTTCCTGACGGGAAGGCTTGGCATTCAATTCATTAAAGGCCTGCAGGGCGATGACCCCAAGTATTTCAAGACCATTGCCACAGTGAAACATTATGTGGTCCACAGCGGACCGGAACCAGAACGTCATTCATTTAACGCTTTCACTGACGAGAGGGATTTGTGGGACACTTACATGCCCCAGTTCGAGATGGGCATAAAGGAGGGAAAGGCATATTCGGTGATGTGCGCCTACAACAGGTATAACGGTGAAACGTGCTGCGGAAGCAATTCCCTGCTGAACGGTATTCTGAGAAGGGACTGGGGCTTTGACGGATATATAGTTTCCGATTGCGGGGCAATAACGGATATTTTCAGAGGTCATAAGGTGGTGGAAACAGCCGAAGAGGCTGCAGCAATGGCGGTCAGGGCCGGAACCGACCTTGAGTGTGCCAGCGTTTACAGGAACCTTGATAAAGCCCTGGGAAAGAACCTTATCACTGAGGAGGATATCGATGTGGCGGTAAAACGTCTCTTTCTTGCAAGATTCAGACTGGGGATGTTCGATCCTCCTGAAATGGTTCGCTATACTTCAATACCCTACGAAACAGTTGACAGTGAAAAAAACAGGCAGCTGGCAAGGGAGACCGCCAGAAAGTCTATGGTCCTGCTTAAGAATGAGAACGGCCTTCTTCCGTTGAAGAAGGATATTGGCACGGTTGCCGTTATTGGTCCGAATTCCGACGAGTCATTTGTACTGCTGGGCAATTACAACGGAACACCTTCGGATCCTGTTACTCCGCTCAGGGGAATCAGGGAAAAACTGTCAGGCAAATCGGAAGTGGTTTATGCCAGGGGATGTGAATGGGTTGCAGGAATGCCTTCTCAGAAAGAGGCAGTTGAACTGAAATCGGAAGCTCTTGATGCTGCCAGCAATGCTGATGTTGTTATAATGTGCATGGGAATAACCCCCAGGCTTGAGGGGGAAGAGATGCGTGTTACCGTTGAAGGTTTCAGGGGTGGTGACCGGACAAGGATCGATCTTCCGGATGTTCAGCAGGAGCTTATCAGGGAGATCCATGCACTCGGCAAGCCTGTGATTCTGGTTTTGCTGAATGGCAGCGCTCTTGCAGTGAACTGGGAGAAGGAAAATATGCCGGCTATTCTGGAAGCCTGGTATCCCGGTCAGGCAGGGGGAGAGGCAATCGCTGATGTAATTTTCGGTGATTACAATCCGGCAGGGCGTCTTCCGGTTACTTTTTACAAGTCGGAAAAGGACCTTCCGCCCTTTGAGAATTACAGAATGCACAACAGAACATACAGGTATTTCACCGGCGAACCGCTTTATCCTTTCGGATACGGTCTCAGCTACACTACCTTCAAATATAAAAAACTGAAGGTAAACCTGAGCACAACTCCCACGGGAACTAATGAGGTGTCGGTGAAAGTTATGAATTCGGGTAAAATGGCTGGTGATGAGGTTATCCAGGTTTATATTTCAAGCCTTAATTCACAGCTCACAGCACCTGTCCGCACCCTGAAAGCTTTCAGGAGAATTCATCTTCTTCCCGGTGAAATGAAGACGGTGAAATTTGAACTTCCTGCTGATGCATTCTCCCTGATTAATGAAGAAGGAAAAAAAGTAAACTTACCTGGCCGTTTTGAGATTACAGTCGGCGGAGGTCAGCCTCAGAAGGGAACGGGGATTAAGGAGGCAGGTATACTCAAGGCGAAGGTTGATCTGAAATAGTTGTGCCGGTCATGCCAGTTCGGCCGGTCTTACCGAATGCTGAGCACGCTTTGTCTCACGCTTCATGCTCATTGCTTTCCAAATAACGATGTTATAACATTGTTATAACGTGCCGGAACAGTATTTTTGAAACTCTCCGGCTACATCTGCCTGGATATGATCGCCTGAATGTATAAGTACCCTGTACTTCAGCACAAGTCTGGTTCCATCCTTCAGGAAAGTCTCCTTACCGTTTTCGGGCCAGTACATGGGTGTAGGTGAAATGAACCCGTAGTCGCGGGTAAACCAGGGAGCAGGGTACCATGGATTTGAAGGGTGCTGCATTATTGCCAGACCTTCAATAGTATTTCCCCTTTTCCCGCAGAAATCGATCCACGCGGATCTCTTTCCGAATGTGTCCTTTTCGCTTTTTGCGCCCTCGGCATTTATCATTGTGCCGCCGTTGGTCACCGAAATGTCAGCGGCCAGTCTGGCGCTAAACAGCGAATGGTTGGTTTTCCTGATCCGGACATCCATCAGCGTCATCATTGTAATTTCAACATCGATGAGGGTTTTGTCTGCAGCCGGGGAGGTTATTATGTATCTCCGGGTATCCTTGACCGGGGATAGAGCCCCCGGGCGGCTCCAGATGCATTCGTCGGAAATCACTACAGTATCGCCTCCCTCTTTCTCAATGCGGGCATTTACCGAGATTATCCTTCCGCGTTCAAGCCCTTCCTGCCAGTAATTTCCTCCGTTGACCATGTCGCATCCAAAGAACAGCGAGGTATGGTGAGGGTAAACAGCGTTTCTCATCGATGTTACCGAACCGCCTGTTACCGGTCCGTTCACAGGGTAGAAGAAAGGGTATTTCTCATCCTCTGAAAAGATATAGCTTGTAAAAAATTTACCGTCGATGCTCACATTGATTTTGGATCCTGTTTTTTCGGCGGTCAGTTTAGCAGCGGATGCCGGCAAAAGAATAGTACTCCCCATCATAACGATGAGGATGTACCTAATCAGTCTTTGCATTTGTAATTATTTTCAGATTTGTCAAAAAATCAGATTACAGTTTGATGTAATTTGTTCCGTAAGGAGCTCTCTGCGGCCTTGATAGCAAGCTGTTGGCTTCATCGTCACCCACAAATTTTTCAGTGTCGGGGTTCCATTTCAGTTTTCTTCCCAGTTTCATTGCTATATGGGTAACCAGGCAGACCGTGCATGCCCTGTGTCCGATCTCGACCGGAGATATCGGTTCCTTGCGCGATTTGATGCAGTCGAGCCAGTTGCCCGCCTGATCACTGCTTTCATAGAGATGGATCTCGTTGGGACCGATCACTGAACTCAGTATTTTCGGATCGCTGGCGTCGAGAGCTTTTGTATTTGCAGCCTGTACTATCGGATCACTGTCTGTGGCCCTGTAGTTTCCGCGTGTAACAAAGATCCAGCCGTCGGTTCCCTCATATCTGACTCCGTTGGGGTAGTTTCCGCTTGTAAGCTGTGTCACTCCGTTGGCATATTCTGCTATTGACATGAAGTCGCCGTGAACATCCCACAATCCTGCTTTCGGGAACTGGGCAACTGCTTCGATCGATACCGGGCCGGTCAGTTCTGTATCCATTCCCCATGCTGCCGAGTCGAAGTGATGCTGGCCCCAGCCTGTTATCATGCCGGCTCCAAACTGTTCACATCTCAGCCATCCCGGACGTCCGAAATCATTTTGCGGATGGACACGAATCTCGGTATAGTAGACTTCAGGTGTGGATCCCAGCCACATATCATAGTTCAGGTTCTTCGGAACAGGCATTTCAGGAGCTTCGGGTCCGGCAGGATCTCCCGGCAATCCTATTTTAACAGTGTGGAGCTTGCCGATTCTTCCGTTTCTGACCAGTTCGGCTGCGATTCTCCACTGAGGGCTGGAGCGTTGCTGGGTTCCGACCTGAAGGATAACCTTTGACTTCTTCACAACATCACTCAGCAGTCTGCCTTCGGTTATTGTAAGTGAAGTAGGCTTCTCCAGATAAATATCCTTTCCCGCGAGAGCAGCCTCTGCGGCAGGCTGGGAGTGCCAGTGGTCGGGCGTGGTTATCATGACCGCATCTATCGATTTGTCGAGCAGCATTTCCTTATAGTCGTCGTATGTTTTTACATTGACATAATTGCTGTTCCCAGTCTTCTTTGAATAGAAACCTTCTACCATTTGCTTGCCAAGGGCCATCCTTTTTGAATCCACATCGGCAGCGGCTACCACCATTGCAGTGTCGAATCTCATAGTACCCATGATATCTCCTCTTCCCTGCCTGCCGCAGCCTATCCAGCCGATGTTGATTTTTTCACTCGGAGGGTTTCTGCCGATAACGGAAGAAGGAATTATGGTAGGCAGAATCAACGATCCTGCAGCAGCCTGAGCAGTTCTGGAGATAAAAATTCTTCGTTTCATTTATTTTGGTTTTAGGTTATCGTCAGATGGATTTCCCCCGGCGGCCTTAACAAACCTGCCGGGGGAATATCCGGTATCATTTTGAAGGTTTATTAAACATATTTGTTCTGATTCATAAAGATAAAGATTAGGATCATAAATTGCTTAAAAAATGCAGGTGTTTTTCAATGTGTTTCTGGTCATTGTTCAACAATTGATCCTTCACCTTCACCATCAACCCATTTCATCGGAGTTACATTTGACTCAAAGCCGGGGTAACCGAAATTCTGGTTGATATGCCCGAGGCTGTTTGCATTGATTGCTGAGGATAGAACCGGCCAGAGAACAATGTAAGGTGCCACCCGGTAGTTATAGAACGGAGCCCTGACGTTGTCCCTGTAGAACACATTCTTTTCTATCACCCTGTCGTACCAGAAATTGTCTGTCCCGAATGAATTCATACTGTATGTCTTTCCGTTATAGCAGGGTTTTCCTGTTTTGGCCAGTATGTAAGCGATACGCGTCAGTTCGGTTTTCCTTTTCTCCTCGTAATATAGTTCCCTTGCCCTTTCATCCAGGATAGTTCCGATATTTATCTGGTCGGATGTGTAGGGAGAGCATCCGGCACGTACTCTGACAGCATTCAGGTCGTCTGCAGCAAGATCGGGCTGATCATTCCAGAAATAAGCCTCGGATCTCAGAAGGTACGTTTCCGCCAGTCTCATCTCATACCAGTCTCCGAATCCGCCGTCGGGAGTGTTATCGGTCGGGTCGATTACATACAGTTTATAGTGAGGCCAGTCGAACCACGATCTGATTGTATCAGTACAGAGAATACCTCCCCCGGCATCAAAAAGCTGGAGATGCTGGTTGTAATAGGGGTCACCGTTTGCCTTAAGTCCGGGCACATTGTAAACCAGGTCTTCCATCCTAATCCAGTTGGGGTATTTGTGCCGCATGTCGTTCGGGTCATCCCACAGGTCGTGCTGGTACCATGGGCTTGGACGAAGGCGTCCGATGCCCCTTCCATACATTCCTACCTGGTCGATCTCAACAGGAAAACCTCCTACAAGAGCGCCTCCCGGCTGGTCTGTTGTCCCAGTCTGGCCTGTCGGCGTTTTTACTTTTCCGGCCCCTCCCCAGTAAGGTACAGCCTGACGCATGATCCTGAGCTTTTCACTTGCTCCGTCTTCAGTCATGGTTTCACTGCATACAAACAGCCAGATTGTTTCAGTGTTTTCGGCGAGTGCCTTGTTCTCTTCCTGGTGAAGGTCCCAGATAAGGTCATGTGTCGGGTCATTTTTGGACGAACCGAACCTGGTTGTCATAAGAGAATGGATTCCATCATTAATGACAGCGTTTGCGGAAGCTATTGCATCGTCGAACTCAAGGAGCGACATGTTAACTTTTGTAAGCAGATGATTTACAGCTGCCTTATTGATGTCTCCAACTGGAGCATCGGCGTCTACCCACTGTGCTGCAAAGTCAAGGTCTTTTTTGCATTTCTGCAGAATACTTTCCCGTGTGCAGGAATAGAAATCGAGTCTGGGCTGGGTTATCTCTTCGAGAATAAGCGGAACGTCACCGAACTGATGAACGAGCCGGTAATAGACGTTGGCTCTATGAAAATATGCTTTTCCTAGGATGTTATTACGTTCAGCATCGCTTTTCCATTCGGCATTATCGATTCTTGAGATCACCACGTTGGCATACTTGATCCTGTTGTAAGCTTCAGTCCAGTACCTGCCAAGCTTAGTCACGTCGCCGTAACTGAAGTTGGCATCAGGAAGTATCACGGCCGGCATATCCATGTGGATACCTGTTTTATCGGTGGTACCTTCAACTGCGATATCCGAAAAGATCCCTTCTGAAATGAAGGGAGGGGTATCCCCGTACATCTCATGCCTGGCATTTCGCAGACAGGCAATAAGAGCGGCATTGAAGCCTTCGGCGTTCACAAACGTATTTTCGGGAGCATAGAATGATAGAGGCTCCGGTTTGAGAAAGTCTTCGGAACACCTGGGACCGATGAAAACGAGTGCCGTCAGGAATAATATCATTAAAAATATCTTTTTCATATCCGGTAATTTTAAAGGGTGATATTTACTTTGAATGAGATATAGGAAGGCGTGTAGGAATTATTTTCCGGATCCATCCATGACCATTGAGGAGCATAAACAAGCGGGTTGTCAGCAACCAGTGACAGCCTGCAGTTTACAATCTTGAGTCGTGAGAGCAGACTGTTCGGGATATTGTAGGAAAGTGACACATTATCAAACCTTACGAATGAGTTTTTCTCCCACACATTGAAGTTGGTTTCATAGCTTTCAACTCTTGCCCATTTGTTACCGGGATTGTCAGCAGTCCAGTAGGGAACGTCGTAATAAGTACCCCTGTCGTAAAATGCCTCGTTGTTCCTGAGGAAGTTATTTGCCTTAAGATGACCGAGATAAGAGTACATTTTCAGGGATAGCTGCCAGTTTTTGTACTGGACATCATTTCTCAGACTGATCCTTACTTTCGGTCTCCTGAATCCCAGGAACTGTTTATCGTCATTGGTATAATATCCGTCTTCATCGAAATCGAGCAGTTTATAATCTCCGGGTGAGCGGGAGTAAGCTGTTGCTTCTGCAGATTCTGAGGACTGCCATATTCCCAGTGATTTATAGTCCCATACTTCATCAATTGCGTGGCCTATAAACCATTCATTGGTGATATCATCAACTTCCTTCAGTTCTCCTGTTACTTCATTAGTTTTAAAGTCACCAAACAGGTGAACAATCTTGTTTCTGTTGTGCGATACAGAGAAGTCGGATGTCCAGGAGAAATCATTGGTTGAGATATTAACCGAATTCAGGGTTATTTCGAATCCCCTGTTGTTAACCTGACCCATGTTTGAGAACACGCTTGCGTAGCCGGTCACGTTGGGAAGCTGGCGTGGGATGATCAGGTCTTTGGTTATGGAGAAGTATGCTTCGATTGTTCCTCTCAGTCGCCCTTTAAGAACGGCAAAGTCGAGTCCGCCGTTATAAGCCGAAGTACGTTCCCACTTCAGATTTGCATTTGCCATACGGCTGGTATAAAGCTGTGAAACGTATTGTTCAGCGCCGCCTTCAATAAGAAGGAACTTCCCTGAGTTGAGGTTGGATAGCGCATCGTAAATACCCACGCCGCGGTTTCCATTAACTCCGTATGACAACCTTACCTTCAGCTGATCGATCCAGTCGACATTAAAAAATTCTTCCTCGCTTATGGTCCATCCTCCTGCAACTGACCAGAAACTGGCCCTGGGGTTAGCCTGACCGAAAGCCGAGTAACCGTCGCGGCGGAAAGAACCGGTAAGGTTGTACCTTGATTTGAATGTGTAATTCAATCTGGCGAGAAGTGCATCCCCGGTGCTTGTTTCATCGTTGCTGGTAAGGGATACATCCTCGGTTGCAGCCTGCATCCTGTGGTATCCAAGAACATCGGAAGGCTGGAAATTCTGTCTTTCCATATATTCATACCAGTAATTGTATTTTTCGGCATTCTGAACGAAAGTTGCATCGAAAGCGTGGTCGCCGAAAGTCTTATTCCATTTCAGCATGTTGTTTATCTGCCATTCGAATACCGTTGTATTTGCCCGGGAGGCTCTTCCACCTTGCAATTCCCACAAAAAATGACCTGATGAGTAGGAGTTGTAATCCCTGTTCCAGTTGAATCTGGGTATGAATTCTGAGGTGAAAGATAGTCCAAGCGGTAAAGTCACTGTGGCAAATATCTTGCTGCTCAGGGTATTGTATTTCCTGAAGCGGTCGCGGAACATCATTTCGAGCCAGAAGTTAGGGGCATTGATATAGCCTGAAGGCGTCAGCTCAAGAGTTACTCCGTCCTCCTGGAACATTGATGAATAGGGGGTGTTGTAAAGGCTGGTTCCGGGAGTAATAGGGCTTTCATCGCGGAATGCCATCTGGGCATTCAGGCCAACCTTCAGGAAATTCGTCACGTCGGCATCGAGGTTGATCCTTGAACGGATAGTGCTGAATTCCTCGTTATACCGTATTCCTTCGTTATCGGTGTAGCCAAGTGACCAGTAGTATGAAACGGCATCGGAACTTCCCGACAGACTCAGGTTATAGTCCTGGGTAAGTCCGTTCTGCCATGTGTAATCCTTGAAATCGGTTATCCTGCC
>JAFGXK010000209.1 GCA_016936695.1 Bacteroidales bacterium
GAAGCCGGAACAAGGATGAATGGCGCCGGCGGCCCTATCGGACTCATTGTTGAAATAGTGATATTGTTCGTTATAATTCTTGGCACAATCCTGCTGGTTCAGGGGACCAGAAGGGTGCCCGTGCAGTATGCCCGGCGAATTGTCGGAAACAAACAGTACGGCGGTGTGCGCCAGTATATTCCCCTTAAAGTGAATGCTGCAGGTGTGATGCCAATCATTTTTGCCCAGGCAATAATGATGCTTCCTATTATTATTGCAGGCTATTCAAACTCCAGTTCGGGATTTGTGGTGGCTTTCTCAAATATGTACGGATTCTGGTATAACCTGGTGACAGCTATTCTCATAATTCTTTTTACTTACTTCTATACAGCCATCACAATCAATCCGGTTCAGATGGCAGAGGATATGAAGAAGAACGGAGGATTCATCCCGGGTATCAAACCGGGCAGGAAAACGGTTGAGTTTTTCGATACGATTATGTCGAGGATCACATTGCCGGGTTCTATTTTCCTTGCTCTCATTGCAATTCTGCCGGCTATCGCCGTGAAGTTCTCGGTGACCCCGCAGTTTGCTCAGTTTTACGGAGGCACTTCTCTCCTCATTCTTGTCGGAGTAGTGCTTGATACGCTTCAGCAGATTGAAAGTCACCTGCTTATGCGTCATTACGACGGTCTTATGAAATCGGGTCGCATCAAAGGCAGATCCGGTGCTACGACGTCGATTTAACGAAGTTTAGCGTTCTTTGATGTTGTATTTAAAAAATGATGAAGAGATCGTATTGTTGAGAGAGAGCAATTTACTTGTGTCGAGGACACTGGCAGAAGTTGCCTCATTCATCAAACCGGGAGTCACCACTCTTTATCTTGACAAAATAGCAGAGGAGTATATCCGTGACAACGGGGGTATTCCCGGTTTCAAGGGATACGGAGGTTTTCCGGCCACACTCTGCACATCAGTCAACGAGGAAGTGGTTCACGGAATCCCTTCATCCTACATCCTCAGGGAGGGCGATATTATTTCTGTCGACTGCGGAGTCATTCTCAACGGTTGGTACGGCGACAGCGCCTACACCTTTGCAGTCGGTGAGATCGACGAATCAGTAAGGCGTCTCATGGAATTCACAAGGGAGTCGCTTGAGGAAGGTGTAAAGGAAGCAATAGCCGGCAACAGAATCGGTGATGTCTCCTGGGCAGTTCAGAACAAGGCCGAGAAAGGTGGATATTCGGTGGTGAGGGAACTGGTCGGCCATGGAATCGGTAAAAGGCTTCACGAACCGCCTGAAGTTCCGAACTACGGAAGAAAGGGCAGTGGACCCAAGATGGAAAAAGGACTAGTTATTTGCATTGAACCAATGATTAACCTCGGAAGGAAGGAAACAATCCAGATGAGGGATGGATGGACGATAAAGACCATCGACGGCAAACCCTCTGCACATTATGAATATGCAGTGGCGGTCGATAAGGGAAGAGCAGATGTGTTAACAACTTTTAAATTTGTAGATGAAGTTTTAAATAAATTGTAATCGTATGTCGAAGCAAGCATCAATCGAACAGGACGGTACTATCATCGAGGCTCTTTCAAATGCAATGTTCAGGGTAGAGCTCGAAAACGGACATGTTATAACAGCGCACATATCCGGAAAGATGAGAATGCATTATATCAAGATTTTACCGGGCGACAGGGTCAAGGTTGAAATGTCACCCTACGACCTGACAAAAGGAAGAATAACATTCAGGTACAAATAAGAAATATTTTAAGATAATGAAAGTAAGAGCATCAGTAAAAAAGCGCAGCGCCGACTGCAAAATAGTAAGGCGTAAGGGGCGCCTGTATGTAATTAGCAAGAAAAATCCCAAGTATAAACAGAGACAGGGATAATTTATTTAATTTTGCAACTCATTTAAGAAAAGTAATATATGGCACGTATTGTTGGTGTTGATTTACCAAGAAACAAAAGAGGCGAAGTAGGCCTTACTTATATCTATGGAGTGGGGAGAAGCATTGCCCAGAAAGTGCTTGACGAAGCAGGCGTTGACAGGAATGCAAAGGTTTCGGACTGGACTGATGATCAGATAAATTCTATCCGCCGGATCCTTAATGAAAATTATAAGCTTGAAGGAGAACTTCGTTCAGATACCCAGTTAAATATCAAAAGACTGATGGATATAGGCTGTTACCGTGGAGTCCGTCACAGACTCGGTTTACCGGTCAGGGGACAGAGCACGAAGAACAATGCCAGGACGCGTAAAGGAAGAAAGAAGACTGTTGCTAACAAGAAAAAAGCTACTAAATAAATAGAATATGGCAAAGAAAACCGGAGCACAGAAGAAGCGGATCGTAAAGGTTGAACCTACGGGTCAGGCTCATGTGCATTCATCATTTAACAACATTATCATAAGTCTGACAAACAATTCCGGTCAGGTTATTTCATGGGCGTCAGCCGGTAAGATGGGTTTCAAGGGCTCGAAAAAGAACACTCCTTATGCAGCACAGATGGCTTCCGAGGAATGCAGTAAGGTTGCTTATGACCTGGGTCTCAGAAAGGTAAAAGTATACGTAAAGGGACCGGGATCGGGCCGCGAATCAGCCATCAGGTCGATTAGCAATTCCGGTATTGAGGTCACCGAGATCGTCGATGTCACACCGATGCCTCATAACGGATGCCGCGCTCCGGGGAGAAGAAGAGTTTAATTTTTGACGAACAGGATAGTTTTTTTAGTTTTAAAATAATAGCACAATGGCAAGATATACCGGCCCAAAATCAAGAATTGCACGAAAGTTCGGAGAACCAATTTTTGGACCCGATAAGCATCTCGACAGGAAAAATTTCCCTCCCGGCCAGCATGGGATGAACAAGAAAAGGAAAAAGACCTCGGAATACGGTCTTCAGCTCAGGGAGAAGCAAAAGGCGAAATATACCTACGGGGTTCTTGAAAGGCAGTTCCACAAAACATTCGATAAGGCTCAGAGAGCAAAGGGTGTAACCGGAGCAGTCCTTCTTCAGCTTCTCGAAGCACGTCTCGATAACGTTGTTTACCGTCTGGGCGTTGCTCCTTCAAGGGCAGCTGCACGTCAGCTTGTTTCACACAGGCATATAACTGTTAACGGACTGGTTGTAAATATCCCTTCATGTCAGCTTAAACCCGGTGACATTGTCGGTGTACGTGAAAAATCAAAATCTCTTGAAACGATAGTTGATTCGCTTACAACCAGAAAATATTCAAAACTTTCATGGCTTGAGTGGGACGATGCACAAATGGCAGGTAAGTTCATGAGTGTACCTGAGCGTTCTGATATTCCTGAAAACATCAAGGAACAGTTAATAGTTGAATTGTATTCGAAATAATATTTAAGACAAGTTCTATGGCCATTTTATCATTCCAGAAGCCCGACAAAGTTATAATGCTGGAAGCCACCGAGAGGTACGGCAAGTTTGAATTCCGCCCTCTTGAACCCGGCTATGGCATTACTGTGGGTAATGCCCTAAGGAGGATACTTCTGTCTTCCCTTGAAGGTTTTGCCATCACCACGGTAAAGATAGAGGGTATCGACCACGAGTTTTCCACCATAACAGGTGTCATCGAGGATGTTACGGAGATCATCCTGAACCTCAAGCAGGTTCGCTTCAGACGTACAGTCGAAGATGTTGATCACGAAAAAGCAGTGATCAAGATCTCAGGCCAGGATGTATTCAAGGCCGGCGCACTGAACAGCGTAATGAGCAGTTTCGAGGTGCTTAATCCCGACCTGGTCATATTCAGGATGGAACCTGACGTAAAACTGCAGATAGAACTTACAATCAATAAGGGCAGGGGATATGTACCTGCTGATGAGAATCAACCTGTCGACAGCGAATTTGGACTGATTGCTATTGATTCAATATTCACCCCTGTCAGGAATGTGAAATACACCGTTGAGAATTTCCGTGTCGAACAAAAGACTGACTATGAGAAACTCCTCCTTGAAATTGATACTGACGGATCGATACAGCCCAAAGAAGCATTGAAGGAGGCAGCCAAGATCCTCATTTATCACTTCATGCTGTTTTCAGATGAGAAGATCACCCTCGATTCAGATGATAAGATGGCTAATGAGGAATTTGATGAGGAAGTGCTTCACATGCGCCAGCTGCTCAAAACCAAGCTGGTCGACCTCGACCTGTCGGTCAGGGCACTTAACTGCCTTAAGGCCGCTGAGGTGGAATCACTTGGTGATCTTGTTAAGTTTAACAAGAATGACCTTCTCAAATTCAGGAATTTCGGGAAGAAATCACTCACCGAGCTCGACGAGCTGCTCGATACCATGAGTCTTTCATTCGGCATGGATGTCAGCAAATACAAGTTAGATAGAGATTAAGTTGAAACAAGGTTAAGAAGATAGAGAAATGCGACATCAGAGAGTTATAAATCACCTTGGAAGGACAAGCTCACACAGGAAATCGATGATTTCCAACATGGCTGTTTCGCTCATACTTCACAAGAGGATAACAACCACGACTGCAAAGGCTAAAGTCCTCAAGACATTCGTGGAACCCCTAATTACGAAATCGAAGGAAGACTCTACACACTCAAGAAGGATAGTATTCGGATATCTGAAGGATAAAGAGGCTGTAGCTGAACTTTTCAGGGAGATATCACCCAAAATCGCCGACAGGCCGGGAGGATATACCAGGTTACTTAAAACAGGCAACAGGATTGGCGACAACGCCGACATGTGCATTCTGGAGCTTGTTGATTTCAATGAAGCAATGCAGGGAACCGACACTGCCAAGCCAAAAGCCTCCAGGAGGAGAAGATCCGCCAAAAAAACTGCCGGTGACGACGCAAAAACCGGTAAGACAGCTTCAGCAAAGGCAAAAAAGAGCACTAAGGAACCGAAGGAGACAAAGAAATCCGGATCCAAAACCGAAGATAAAGAATAGCGGAATAATTTTCAGCGAAGGGGATATAGTCATAACAGACATATCCCTTTTTTTATATATCTTGCAGTATTGTTTAATATAAAAAAATAAATTTCAATGGGACAAATAGTTAGTGTTCATGCACGTGAGATTCTGGATTCCCGGGGCAATCCGACAATTGAAGTTGATGTTCAGACAGCAAGCGGTTATCAGGGAAGAGCGGCTGTTCCTTCGGGAGCCTCAACGGGAGAGAATGAAGCCCTTGAGCTGAGGGACGGCGATAAATCGCGTTACCTCGGGAAAGGGGTTCTCAAAGCTGTTCATAATGTCAATAGTGTTATTGCAGAGGAAATTATCGGGATGGATGTTAGCGACCAGGCCGGAATCGACAAGAAGATGATCGACCTTGACGGTACAAAGACAAAAAGCACCCTGGGTGCAAATGCCATTCTGGGAGTCTCACTTGCAGTGGCAAAAGCAGCAGCATCATATCATGGACTGCCCCTTTTCAGATATATTGGCGGATCAAATTCGGTCACTATCCCCGTTCCCATGATGAATATAGTAAACGGAGGTTCGCACTCTGACGCTCCCATTGCATTTCAGGAATTTATGATCAGACCGGTCGGCGCCCCTAATTTCAGGGAAGGCCTCCGTATGGGAGCAGAGGTGTTCCACTCACTTAAAAAAGTTCTTAAAGGACGCGGATTAAGCACGGCAGTAGGCGATGAGGGTGGATTCGCACCCAATTTCGGCGGGACGGAAGATGCTCTTGAAACGATTCTCAAGGCTATTGAAGAAGCAGGATATAAACCCGGAAGTGACGTTATGATTGCCCTTGACAGCGCAGCCTCTGAATTCTATCAGGAAGGTATTTACAACTATGCCAAGTTTGAGGGCCCGAAAGGAGCAAGGAGAACATCCAAGGAACAGGTGGACTACCTGGAGCAGCTGGTTGCCAAATACCCCATCGACTCTATCGAGGATGGAATGGCAGAGAGCGACTGGGACGGATGGAAGCTATTGAACGACAGGCTTGGAAAGAAGATCCAGATAGTTGGCGACGATGTATTTGTAACCAATGTTGATTACCTTAAGAAAGGAATTGAATTGGATTGCGCTAACTCGATTCTTATCAAGCTAAACCAGATAGGATCGGTTACCGAGACCATTAATGCAGTCGAGATGGCTCACAGGGCAGGCTGGACAACTGTAATATCCCATCGTTCAGGTGAGACTGAGGATTCAACCATTGCTGATTTTGCAGTTGCTGTCAACTCAGGTCAGATAAAGACAGGATCGTGCAGCAGAACCGACAGGATATGTAAATACAACCAGCTTCTGAGGATAGAAGAGGCACTTGGTGAACTGGCGGTTTACGGATACAAGAAGTAAAGAAAACAATACATTTCTGATCCCCCTTTGTATTAACAGAGGGGGATTTTTTTTGGATGAATTTCCTTTTTGTTTTTTCCTTTACAGTAATCGGACCGGAACTCGTTGTATGCTGTAAAAATGCTGTTTATGAGTTAAATGCGGAGTTATTAACAATTGTTAATAACTTATGTTTATATTCCGTGAACAACAACGTACAGGCACTTCATTGCCATATCATTTTCTTATTCTATATTTGATTCATCAGGTGAGCGATAAAAGACTGCTCAAGTGATGTGGAACAGGAAAAGGCTTCTTAGCTGAAGCAAGATCAGGTTCGGTCAGACCTTCGGGACTGCGCATCAGGAGAGCCGAAGCCCTGGCAAATGAACTCCGGTTCAGGATACCAGGCAGATCGATGAAACCGGAAACGTTCTTTCAACGATTCAGTCACAGGGCATCAGGAAAAACGAGCTTCGGCACGCAATTTCTGAGCTGATCCGAATCCTTCGGGAAACGACATCAGCAGCCTGAAGGACACTTCGTCCCGGAAGTCCGATCGCAAGACCGGACAAAAGGACAGCCGGAAGGTAATGCTGTAACAGGCATAACCTGAAAGCCATGGGTTGAAAATTCTGGTCTTGTATCAGGAAATTCAGCCGGTCAAATAACAGTAGCCTGACGCCGTATGCGGCTTCGGTTGCAAACGGTGAATGGGAACTACTCCTCGGAATAGTTCCCATTACTGTTTTATACCCCCTTGAACACCAGCCTTACCTGTCTCCACCTCTTTTTGCCTCTGATACCTGCTTTTTATGAGTCTTTTCGATAACTTTGACTCACTTATTCTGACATGATGCCATATTCAGGACTTACTGATTTTATTGCCCGCCTTGAGAAAGCCGGCGAACTTCACCGGACAAACACCTTTGCTGATCCCGTCCTGGAGATAGCAGAGATCACCGACAGGATAGTGAAAACCGGTGGAAAGGCCCTGCTTTTTGAAAATAACGGAACCCGCTTCCCCGTCCTGATGAATGCATATGGATCAGAACGGAGGATGTCGATGATACTTGGGACGGATGACATCTCAGATACAGGGGAAGAGCTGGAGAAGGTGTTTAATACACTGACTGGCCCTGGCGACGGTATTGCCGGCAGGATAAAGTCCCTGAAAGGATTACTGAGGATTGCCGGCTATCTTCCGGTGAAAACAGGAAAGAGGGGCAGATGCCAGCAGGTGATTCACAATAGTCCCGATCTCTCAATTTTACCTGTCCTGAAATGCTGGCCGCACGATGGCGGAAAATTCATTACGCTCCCGGTTGTCAATACCTGTCACCCGGTTACCAAAAAGACGAATGCAGGGATGTACAGGATGCAGGTGTTCGGACCCGACACTGCAGGAATGCACTGGCACAGGCATAAGACAGGTGCCAATCATTATGAGGAGTGGAAAAAGACCGGGAAAAGAATGCCTGTTTCGGTATCACTTGGAGGCGATCCGGTTTATGCATGGTGCGCAACGGCACCTCTGCCTGAAAATATTGATGAGTACATCCTTGCAGGATTTCTGAGGGAAAAGCGCGTGAAACTGGTGAAATGTCTGACAAACGATATTTATGTCCCGGCCGATGCCGATATAGTAATTGAAGGTTATGTTGACCCCACTGAGCCCCTGGTTACGGAGGGACCTTTCGGGGATCACACCGGTTTTTACAGTCTTGCGGATCTTTATCCTGTTTTTCATGTAACATGTATCACACATGCCGGCGATGCAGTATATCCGGCCACAATAGTCGGTATTCCTCCACATGAGGATGCTTACATGGCGATGGCTACCGAAAAGATTTTCCTGTCGCCAATGAAGCTTGCCATTCAGCCAGAAATAATCGATTTCCACATGCCCGAACCGGGCATTGCCCATAACCTTGTGATTGTAAAAATAAAAAAGAGCTTTCCGGGCCAGGGAATGAAGGTTATCAGCTCCCTTTCAGGAGCAGGACAAATGATGTTTTCGAAATATATGGTAGTAGTCAGCGGTGATGTTGATATAAGAAATTACAGGGAGCTTGCGGCCCATGTTTTTGAGAACACAGTGCCGGAAAGGGATTTTGTATTTACATCGGGACCTATGGATGTTCTGGATCATTCGTCCGACAGTTTTTCATTCGGAGGCAAAGCCGGCGTGGACGCAACAGTGAAACTTCCGGAAGAAACCGCAGGAATTGTCATCAGCAATCTTAAGCAGGAGTCTGCTGCCGGTGAACCGTCAGTTATTCTGAATGGACCATTTATAAAGGGATTCAGAGAATATCCGGTAAACGGATTGGAAGGAATACTTATCATTGGTACTGACCCTTCGGAAGACCCCGGGAGTGCTGCAAGGATTTGCAGTCTTCTGAAGGACAATTGCGGCCGGCTGAGGTACAGACTGGTACTGGTTGTTGATCATACCGTTGACCTCGATGATCCGTATATTATTGCCTGGCAAATACTTGGGAATTCCGATCCGCGGAGGGATCATTGTTTCATAGCTCCTGATTCAGTTCTGATTGACGGAACCATAAAACTCTATCGCCAGGGCGGATTTCCAAGGCCCTGGCCGAACGTTGTATGTTCCGATAAAGCAACTATCGAAAGTGTCGACAGGAAGTGGGATGCTCTTGGTCTCGATCCGTTTGTGCCTTCTTTCTCCCGGAAATTTGAACGGCTTGTAAGGAATGGAAAGGATACTGCTTCTGCCTGACAGCAGTAATCAAATGTGCATTGATCAGTTGTGTTTAAGGATGGCAGTTTGCGGCATTCTAACTCAGGATGTCAGAGCAGCTGACTTATCTTTTCTACAAGCGCTGAGGGCTGAAATGGCTTTGAAATATAATCGTCAATTCCTGCAGACAGACATTTTTCCCTGTCGCCTATCATGGCATTTGCCGTTATTGCAATAATCGGAATATGAATTCCTGAACCATCTTCCATTTCACGGATTTTTTCAGCAGCCATTATCCCGTCCATCACTGGCATAACGATATCCATCAGGATAAGATCGTAATTCGCTTCCCCGAGTTTCTCTATAGCCTCCCTGCCGTTCGAAGCTGTGTCGATAAAGCCGACAAAAGGCTTTAGCGTCAGAAGAGTGATCTTCTGGTTAATAAGATTATCTTCAACGAGTAGGATCCTTGCATCTTTCATTTCTTTTCGTACCCTTTCCCTTGCCTGACCTTCTCCGGGTTCCACTTTTCCTGGCAGAATTTGTCCGGCAGCAGGACTGGCAAACGGCATGCTTACCGTCAGCACTGAGAAATTTTCGCCCTGTTCCTGGCTGTATCTTCCTTTTTTCCGGGCGATCAGCCGTGAGGCAAGCTGACCATAAGAGCCCTCATGGTCAATGAAGCTTATCTGTCTGTCGGTCTGTATCCTGATGTCAATATTATTTACATGTTCCGATTGTCTTTCCTTCCTCAGGTTAATGGTGACCTTGGTGGGCATTCCTGATCCCTGAGCTTCTATAGTATTGAAAATATCCAGAAGGATCTGCTTGATGATGATGGGATCACCGCTGCATTCATATTCACTGTAATCCTTCCTGCTGAAAATAAAGTCGAGGTTTGCTTTCTCCTTCTGTCTGAAAAGGTCGATGGTGTTCCGGATCGTGGAAAGCATATTGTATCTTATGGGTTTTCTTGATCCATAGCTGATGTTCCCTGCCGATTCCATTGTTAATTCATTAACAATGGTCACCATGTTGTTGGTTGATGCTATGAAGGTCTCGACCAGTTCCTTTTGTTTTTTCTGCAGATCGGTGTTTAGAAGCAGATCGGAAATAACGACAAGATTATTGAGAGGTTCTCTTATCCTGTGGGAAAATCCTGCTATGACATCTTCCTTTTTCTCACTTGAAGTTGAGGCTTCTTCAATCGATTCCCTCGCGGTTCTCAGGAGGGTTCCTGATTTGCGGGTTATCATAATCACCATCGTAGCGCCAGCTATTATAAGTATTCCGGCAAGCAGACGAACACCGAAGGAAATGAGAATTACTGCAAGAATGAGACAAATGAGCGAGATTATTGAATAAGTCTCAATCAGGTTTTTTCGTTTTGCATACTCTTCCTCAGAACAATGAGGCCCGGAATCAGCCGTGCCGTTACTGTTTATTTCCATAACAAAGTGATAGATGCATTGCAGAAGGCCAAATATAAAAATAATTGATGATAAATATACATACCTTGATATAACGTTCCTTTAGTGGAAAATCTTATTTTTGTTTTTATGGTATAATTTTTGATCCTCTGGATATAATATAATCTGCCAATATGAAGACTATAATCCGGGTTTTGCTGATGCTTGTGGTGATTGCCGCCGGCAGCGCTTTTTACCAGGTTGCCGGGCAGGAAAATGAAGGGATAGTGGAATATACCCCCGACTTTCGCTTCAATGATGGCATTTATCTGAATTTCGACCAGGTCAAGGCAAACAGTCCTATACCCAAGGCAAAGATCCTGACATCGACTGATTACAACGACAAGGACTTTTTCAAGAATCTGCTGGATTCGGAAAAGATCTATTTCTATGACGGTATGGGTATCAGGCAGGAAATTGACAAGTCGGAAATATGGGCATTTGCCAGAAACGGCATACTGTATGTTCAGGTGCAGGGAAATTTCAACAGGATCACCTTTATAGGGAGCATCTGTCATTTTGTGGCTGACGTGACTTCGTATGACAACAGGTACTACAATTCTCCTTACGGATATTACGATCCTTACGGCTACTATCCCTACAGCAGGTATCCGTACGGCCTGTACAGTCCCTATTCCTACGGGAATTATTATTCGCCTTACGGTTCTTACTATTCACCCTATGGCAGGAATAATGTGGGGCGCAATGAGCTTAGACAGTATCTTATTGATTTTGAGACAGGCAATGTTCTTGAATATGATGTTGAGAATACAGAGCTTCTCCTTATGAAGGATACAGGATTGTATGAGGAGTACATGAATCTGCCGAGAAAGAAGAGAAAGGACCTTATGTTTGTTTACATACGCAAGTTTAATGAAAGGAATCCTCTGTATATTCCATCAAACTAGGAACTATAAATGAAGAAACTTTTTTTGTCCGTTTTGCTGACAGCCTTCTGCGGATTGCTGCCCGGGCAAGCTCCTTTTCCTTCAGGCAGCGAAATCAGACAGTTCATGTCATCCACAACAGGCGTCGTACTCGAGGGTGGAAATACAATTTATAATGCTTATATCCGACAGGCGGTTACAGAATACTGGACCATTACTCCTTACGAGTTTATCAGTTTGAGCGATTTTGACTCAAAACGGACCGACCCTTCCTTTTCCTTCCTGATTCTTACTGAAACACGGCCTTCCAACGATAAGTCAGGATCGTCATATAATTTTATCAATCTTCTCCAGGGGAAGGCTGTCGCTGAACTTGGCAAGATGCCTGAGATATCAGCAATCCCCATTTCGGCTGCCGGGGAGGATGACCTCGAATACGGTTACAAACTGGGTGCAATACTCCTTTTTATGCAGAACCATGCCCGGCTGATAGCTGAAAATCCGACAATGATAGGAAGAAGATTCCTTAGTTATTACAACAGATTCACTCCCGATGTCAGGAGCCGGAAGATACTTGCAACGGAAGCAGACCTTTCCGACGGCCTTGATACAATAGATAAAATCAAAGCAGTCTATCCCTACGATTTTGAGATTGTTCCGGAAGATGAGATTGTTAAAGCCATACGCAAAAAAACGCCCAATACGCTTATTTTTCACAAAGTGGGTCCGGGTGAGGATGCCGTTTCAGGATTCTGCTATAAGATGCTTTTCGGAACCGACGATTCGGGTTTGTATTACTACGATCAGCACAGGATAGATAAAAATAATCCCAACGGACTTTTGCCTTCCGACCTTAAGCGTTTTGTCAGGCCCTGAAATGCAGCAATACCGTAATAACAGCGTCTTTTTGTAAAAGAATTGTCATGAAAGAGATAAGAGAATTGTCGGAAAGCGAAAGGAACTGGGCTATGCTATGCCATCTTTCCACGTTTGCAGGATATTTTTTCCCCTTCGGTGGTATCCTGGGACCCTTGATCTGCTGGCTTTCAAAGAAGGATGAATCCCAGTGGGTCGACTTTAACGGAAAGCAGGCCCTGAATTTCCAGCTCTCTATATTATTGTATATGGTCCTTGCCATTCCGCTGGTTTTTATTATAGTGGGCATCCCGATACTTGTCTTTCTCGGTTTCCTGGAGGTGATATGTGCTGTGATAGCGAGCGTTAAGGCTTCAAAGGGTGAAGAATTCAGGTACCCGATTAGCATCCCTTTTATTCAGTAATATTTTTGTGCCGGAAGAGGTCTGTCAGATCAGAAATTTGTATATTTCTAATCTGATTAACCTGTGCCGACATGACAAAAGACAAAAAAGACAAGAAACCCGGGACCGAGGTAAGCGGGAAAAAAGATCTCTATCACGACATAAAGGCTGAGAAGCGTGAAAAGATGGGGAATACCGAGTACCTGAAGAGACTGAGGGATCTTGAGATCGAACTGGTTAAGCTCCAGGAATGGGTGAAAGCCAACAGGCTTAAGGTTGTTGTTATTTTCGAGGGACGCGATGCCGCAGGCAAGGGAGGAGTAATAAAGACAATTGCCGGCTGTCTTAATCCAAGAATATGCAGGATTGTTGCTTTGGGTGTACCCACTGAAAAGGAGAAGTCGCAGTGGTACTTCCAGAGGTATGTTTCCGAGCTTCCCTCGGGAGGGGAGATAGTGCTGTTTGACAGGAGCTGGTACAACAGGGCAGGTGTTGAAAAGGTTATGGGCTTCTGTTCCGATGAGGAATATGAGGAATTCCTGAGGTCGTGCCCCGAATTTGAAAGAATGCTGATAAGGTCGGGCATAATTATGATAAAATACTGGTTCTCCATAAGCGATAAGGAGCAGGAGAACCGTTTCCAGGACAGGATCAAGGATCCTACAAAACGCTGGAAGATAAGCCAGATGGATGTGGAATCGCGCGATAAATGGGTTGAGTATTCGATGGCGAAGGACAAAATGTTCTCTTATACCGATACACGTCAGTCGCCCTGGTATGTAGTACCCGCCGACGACAAGAAGAGAGCCAGGCTGAATTGCATCGATCACCTGCTTTCATTGATTCCCTACAAGGATCTTACTCAGAAACCCATCAAGCTGCCCCCCCTGAACTATGATGTAGCTTACGTCAGGCCTCCCATCACCGAGCAGAATTTCGTTCCGGAAAAGTACTGAGAATTGTCGTGCAGTCGTGCAGTCATGCAGTCGTGCAGTCGTGCAGTATTGAAGTCATGCAGTCGTGCAGTCATCCAAATAGTGAAGGTCTTTTCAGTTTGAGGACCACAAGACCGCAAGACCGCAAGACCACAAGACCGCACGACCGCAAGACCACAAGACCGCACGACCTTCATGACTTTCCCCTTTTTTTTCCTACTTTTGCCTTTTATCTAATAAACATGAAGCCTTCTATACCAAAAGGAACCCGCGACTTTTCACCGGAAGAGATGATGAAACGGGAAAACATTTTTGAGACGATCAAAAAGGTTTTCAGGTACTACGGGTACCAGCCTATAGAGACTCCAGCAATGGAAAACCTGTCGACTCTTCTTGGAAAATACGGGGAAGAGGGAGACAAGCTCCTGTTCAGGATTCTCAATTCAGGCGACTTCCTTTCAGGTATCAGCGATGAGGAACTTCTTGGCAGAGAGGTAAATAAACTATCTTCAAGCATGTGCGAACGGGGACTCAGATACGACCTTACAGTGCCATTCGCACGTTATGTGGTCCAGCATCGTGATGAAATAATCTTTCCGTTCAAGAGGTACCAGATACAACCGGTCTGGAGAGCAGACAGACCCCAGAAGGGAAGATACCGTGAATTTACCCAGTGTGACGCTGATGTGATAGGCAGCAATTCCCTGCTGAATGAATATGAGCTGATAAGGATCATCGATGATATTTTCAGGGATCTGGGAATAGCCATTGTGATAAAAATCAACAACAGGAAGATACTGTCAGGCATTGCAGAGATAATCGGTGAATCGGGAAGGATCACCGATATCACGGTTGCAATCGATAAACTGGAAAAGATCGGGATAAATGCTGTAAATGAAGAGTTGAAGGGTAAGGGTGTTTCTCCTTCTGCCATCGGCAGGCTGCAGCCCATTCTGACGCTTAAGGGAAACACTGAAGAAAAGCTGTCGGAGCTCGAAACCACGCTTTCATTATCAGAGACAGGGCTTAATGGTATTGAGGAAATGAGGAAGCTTTTTTCGTATATTGAGAGATCCTCATTGACCGCGAAGACCGAACTTGACCTTACGCTTGCAAGGGGACTGAATTATTACACCGGTGCCATTATTGAAGTCAAGGCCCGGGATGTAAGCATGGGCAGTATATGCGGCGGAGGGCGCTATGATAACCTTACCGGAGTTTTCGGTCTGGAGGGAGTGTCGGGCGTGGGCATATCGTTCGGAGCCGACAGGATATATGATGTGATGACCCAGCTGAACCTGTTCAGCACCCGGGATGTGGTGCAAACTGAAGTCATGATTGTAAATTTCGGCGATTACGAAGCCGAATATGCCCTGAAGGTAAGGAGTATGTTAATTGAGAACGGGATAAGCGCTGAAGTCTATCCCGACACTGCCAGGCTTAAAAAGCAAATGTCGTATGCTGATTCACGAAAGATACCTTATATAATATTGGCAGGTGCAGAAGAAATAAAAAACAAACAGGTAACACTGAAGACAATGTCGACCGGAGAACAGAAGAAGATGAGCATGAATGAAGTGCTGGAGTTTTTGCGGACAGCTTTATAATATCCTTAAATTTGTAATTGTTACATATAATAGTATCCGATGGCTCTTCAATGCGGCATAATAGGTATCACCAATACCGGCAAGACAACGATCTTTAACTGTATCTCAAATACAAAAGGCGAGACCAATGCATTTGCCTTCAGCGCCACAAAGTCGAACATGGGAGTGATACAGGTGCCCGACCCGAGGCTGTATGAACTGGAAAAGCACCAGGTTACCGAAAAGATCGTTCATACAACTGTCGAGATCGTTGATATACCAGGACTTACCCGCGGTTCAAACAAGGGGGAGGGTGTGGGTAACAAGTTTCTCGGCGACATCCGCAATACAGATGCCCTGATCCATGTCCTGAGATGTTTCGACGATGAAGCTCTTCCTCACATAGATGGCTCTGTTGATCCCGTAAGGGATATGGAGACTATCGATTTTGAACTGCAGGTGAAGGACCTGGAATCGGTCGAAAAGAAGCTTCAGCGTCTGGAAAGGCTGGTAAAGACCGGCGATAAGGATGCCCGGCAGGGGGTGGAGGTACTTGAAAGGTACAGGGAGCACATCGGGAATTTTCAGAATGCACGCACTCTTGAAATAAAGGATGAAGACAAGAAATATGTTGACGACATCTTCCTGCTAACCATGAAACCCGTTATGTATGTCTGCAATGTGGATGCAAAATCGGTTGTCTCGGGAAATAAATATGTTGAGATGGTAAGAGAAGCCCTTAAGGGTACCGGTGCAGAAGTGATTGTGATTGCAGGTGCGGTTGAGGCCGAAATAGCCGAACTTGAAAATGAGGCCGACAGGCTTGAGTTTCTTAAAGACGCAGGGCTCGATGAGCCGGGGGTTGACAAGATGGTAAGGGCTGCATACAAGATGCTCAATCTCCAGACCTTTTTTACAGTCGGACCCAAGGAGATTAGGGCATGGACCATAAAAAAGGGAATGACGGCTCCACAGGCGTCCGGAGTGATCCACAGCGACCTTGAACGTGGTTTTATAAGGGCGGAGGTGATGAAGTTCCACGATTTTGTTACCCTGGGTTCGGAACATGCCTGCAAGGAGGCGGGGAAATTTTATGTTGAGGGGAAAAACTATATTGTCGGGGACGGGGATATACTGCATATCAGGTTCAATGTTTAACCTTGTGAATGTTAAAAAAATCACTGATACTGATTGTACTACTTTCACTCCTGACAGGCTGGAGCCATTCACAAATCATACCTGATAATGCAAAGCTTCTGAAAGCTGTCGCTGAAAGAGGGCAGGCTGAAGTTGTTACAGCATCCGGCGGTATTAATGACATCCGCAATTTATCGCGCAGTTATTCGATTCGGTCAGTAAACGCCAGGGAGGTTAGTTTGCTCCTGTCTCCACTTACAGTCCGGAACTTCATTTCAGAAGGACGAAGTTACCTGTTAAAAGAGGAACCGGCTATTAAGGGCGAGATGACTGCAGTCAGCATGACTCGGGCAATGGAATGGGATGTTTATCCCACCCTGTTTCAGTTTGATTCTATTATGCTCTCATTTGCCTCTCTGTACCCTTCATTATGCAGGCTCGATACGATTGGCACATCAATTAACGGAAAGACTATTCTCGCACTTAAGATATCGGATAATTGCCTGACCGATGAGTCAGAACCTGAAGTATTCTATTCTTCGTCAATCCATGGTGACGAAACAGGAGGTATAATAATGATGCTGAGACTGTCAGATTATCTTCTCCGGAATTATACCACCGACAGCCGGGTGAAGAACATTGTTGACAATCTTGAGATCTGGATAAATCCCCTTGCAAATCCCGACGGGACCTACAGAAACGGCGATGTAATAAGTTTCCCGGTCAGGTTCAATGCTGCAGGCTATGATCTCAACCGTAACTTCCCTGATCCGGAAGTGTCGCAGGTCTCCCTGCAGAAGGAGACCATGGATATGATAAGATTTATGTCGGGGCGCCGCTTTGTTCTGTCGGCAAATTTCCATTCAGGAGAGGAGGTGATCAATTACCCCTGGGACAGGTGGTCGTACGAGCATGCTGATGATGACTGGTTTTACACTGTAAGCAGGGAATGGGCGGATACCGTTCATCTTCATTCTCCTCAGGGTTATATGGATTACCTCGACAATGGCGTCACAAGAGGCTGGGAATGGTAC
>JAFGXK010000210.1 GCA_016936695.1 Bacteroidales bacterium
GGATTTTCTGACTGCCCCGGGGTTGTCTGAATGGATCCAGTGGCCGGCACCGGGTATTGTCACAAATTCTGCGCCGGGAAAAAGTGTCCTGATCTCAGCATAATCGCTTTCAGAAATGTAATCTGAATTTTCTCCTTTGAGAAACAGCACAGGGAAACCGCTTACTTCCCCGTAATCCGATTTACCTGGCTTAATTCCCCCGATTATTTCCCTGAGGTTACGTTTAAGTAAAGGAGCGTTGAGCTTCCAGGCGAATGAATCTCCAGGCAGCCTCCTGAGATTCTTCATTATAAATCCTCTGATAACGGGCGAACTGATCTTTTGTGAAAGTATGGCTTCAATCTCGTCTCGTGATTTCTTCCCTTCAAGGTCAACCGACAGGATTGAATCAAGAATTTCAGAGTGGACTGAATAAGCAGCAGAGTCTTTTACTTCTGATGAAACAGGGGAGATGTCCCCAATTAAAAGGCCATATAATTTTTCAGGCCAGCTCATTGCAAAGGCCATCGCTGTTTTGCCACCCATGCTGTGTCCGGCCAGGAAAAACCTGTCCAGCCCGAGGTCCACGGTCAGTTCGTACAGATCTTCCTTCATCGATTTGTAATCGTGAACCTCGCTGTGAGGTGACTGACCGTGATTTCGCTGATCGGGCAGGTAAACGGTGAATCTGTCGCTGATACTTTTTGCCAGTGAAACCCAGTTATCGGATGAACCGTAAAGTCCATGAAGGATTATAAGGGGCAGACCGGAGCCATATTTTCTGAAGAACAGCTTCATTGGCAGACTCAGTCGGACAATTGCCTCTTATACATGCGGATGGTATTTTCCAGTCCCAGGTAAAGCGCGTCAGATATAAGGGCATGGCCGATAGAGACTTCTTCCAACCATGGGATATTCTGGCGGAAGAATCTGAGATTATCAAGATTCAGGTCGTGGCCTGCGTTTACTCCCATTCCTGCATCGCGCGCAATATGAGCTGCTGTGACGAATGGTCCGATTGCCCCGGGTGCATCAGTATTGAAAAGAGTGGCATAGGGTTCGGTGTAAAGTTCAACCCTGTCGGTTCCCGTAAGAGCTGCATTTTCGACATTTGAAGGAGTTGTGTCAACGAAAAGGGAAGTTCTGATCCCTGCCTTTTTAAAGGTAAAGATTACATCTTTAAGGAAAAGCATGTATCTCGGAATGTCCCAGCCGGCATTTGAGGTTATGGCATCATGTGCATCCGGAACAAGGGTTACCTGGTCAGGTTTCACAGCCAGGACAAGGTCAATGAATTTATCTGACGGATAGCCTTCAATGTTGAATTCAGTCTTGATTACCGGTCTTATTTCAAAAACATCCCTGTATCTGATATGCCGTTCATCGGGGCGTGGGTGCACTGTAATACCTTCGGCTCCAAATAGTTCACAGTTTATTGCAGCCGTTAATACATTCGGGATATTTCCTCCCCGGGCATTTCTGAGAGTGGCTATCTTGTTGATGTTAACACTGAGTCTTGTCATAATAATTAAGGTGATTATACGTATGTAATCTAATACAAAAATACAACAACTCTCTTTTTTTTCTTACTTTAGAAGAAATTTAAACGGATAATTGGATTATATGGTTGCAAAAGATCTGATATCGGAAGTGATACCGGCGCTGAGAACGTCTGATACAGGTCAGACTGCCCTCAACTGGATGGAAATTTTCAGGATATCTCACCTGCCGATAGTCAATAACCTCGATTTCCTCGGTCTGATTTCCGATACCGACATATACGACATGAATCAGCCGGAAGAACCTATAGGTAACCATTCCCTTACCCTCCTTAAACCTTATGTTACTACCGAACAGCATCTTTTTGAAGTCATAGGGCTGTCTTCAAGACTTAAGCTTAGCGTTGTTCCGGTACTTGACGATAAATTGCGCTATAAGGGATTAATAACCACCTCGGAACTAGTCAGGTATCTTGCAGGTATTTCTTCAATGGATCAACAGGGAGGCATTATTGTTCTCGAACTCATCGAAAGGGACTATTCCCTTTCCCAGATTGCACAGATTGTCGAAGGCAACAATGTGAAGGTACTAAGCATGTATGTGACTTCCCCGCCCGATTCTACAAAGCTGGAGGTGACTATTAAAGTGAATACCAACGACCTGTCTTCGGTGATCAGGACTTTTGAAAGGTACAATTATGATGTTAAAACCTGGATCACATCAGACGATTCGATGGATAAATTTTATTCGGAGCGCTTTGATCTTCTCATGAAATACATGAATATCTGAATTATGCTTGAAAAAGTAGCCATTTACTGTAAGGAGAACAAGCCCAGGACGGTTGAGGGAGTGAACAGGCTGATCGGTGAGTTTTGCCGGAAAGGGATAAGGATATACCTGCATCAAAATACCGGGGATGTTGTTTCCTGCCAGAATGAACCTTTTGAAAGGTTTACCGACCTGGGCAGCCTGAAAGAACTGCCCAACCTGGTACTGAGTGTTGGAGGCGACGGCACATTTCTTGAAACCATGCTTAAAGTGAGAGATTTTGGAATACCTATTGCGGGGGTAAACACAGGACGAATGGGATTCCTGGCCAATATACCTGAGGATGAAATAGGACATTCAATCGATCTGCTTTGTAACGGCGAATACAAAGTGATTGAGAGATCACTTCTTGAGATCAGGAAGCCAGGCAATATATTTCAGCCGGGAGATTCCACCGCACTAAATGAAGTTACCATCCAGAAAGCTGATCCGAGCATGATCACCATTCATGTGCATGTTGATGATGCTTACCTTAATACTTACTGGGCTGACGGCCTTATAGTATCGACGGCAACAGGTTCCACGGCCTATAACCTGAGTGTGGGCGGGCCTATTCTGTCGCCTGATGATGAAAGCATTATAATCTCTCCGATTTCACCTCATAATTTGACCATACGGCCTATAGTGATATCAGGGGAGAGTAACCTCAGGATGATAGTTGAAGGAAGAAGTGATGAATATGTGGCAACATGTGATTTCAGATCGCACAGACTTCCTTTCAGTGAGGAAATTGTTATATCGCGATCGGAGGATAAACTGAAAACAGTTATGCTCAAAGGGATCGATTTTTACAGCACTTTAAGGAACAGACTCATGTGGGGGGCTGACAGGAGAAACTAAATTACCTGTATTAAAAC
>JAFGXK010000211.1 GCA_016936695.1 Bacteroidales bacterium
AAAAAACTTCTGCTCTCCATGGTTTCACTCATGCTTGTCCTGTCACTGTCAGCCCAGATAACAGGCAAGGTAATGGACAACCAGTCAATGAAAAGCAACATCCTGAAGATGGACAGGAAATATGCCGTTTACCTGCCGCCCGATTACTTAACATCCGAACGGAGTTATCCTGTACTTTACCTGCTTCACGGAGCAGGCGACGATCAGACAGGATGGGTACAGTTCGGTGAGGTACTTCATATCGCTGATAAGACTATCCTCTCCGGTTCCGCAACACCCATGATAATAGTGATGCCCGATGCAAACACCGGAACAAGGGGCTATGTCAATGATGCAAAGGGAGAGTGGCGTTTTGAGGATTTTTTCTTTGAGGAATTCATGCCCTACATAGAAAAAGCTTACAGGATCAAGGGCGAAAAGCGTTATCGTGCCATTGCTGGTCTCTCAATGGGCGGAGAAGGAACCTTCATCTATGCACTGCACCATCCGGAACTGTTCTCATCAGCGTGCCCCCTCAGCGCAGCAACAGGTCCGGCAACAATTGAAGAAATGAATAATTACAGGCTCTGGAAGACAGGTGACGGTATTTCCGATGCCCAGAAAAAGGCATATTTCGAGAAATACAGCGTCCTCAACCTCATAGCCAATATGAAGGATGATCAGAAAAGAGCTGTGAGATGGTACATCGACTGCGGTGACGATGATTTTCTCTTTGAAGGCAACTCGCTGGTGCATATTGCCATGCGTAAAAAGGAGATACCTCACGAGTTTCGCATCCGCGACGGCGGCCATACCTGGAGTTACTGGAGGACCGCCCTGCCCGTGGTGCTTGAATTCATCTCAGGGAGCTTCCATCAAAACTAAAATAATTTCTGCTTAATCCGGAACAGGCGGCATAAACTTATTTCTGCTGCCTGTTTTTTATTGTTATTTCCCCTTTCTCGAAGTCATCTGGGCCATTATTCTCATCAGCAGCCTAATCATCTGGTAGGAGGTCCAGCCCCTTAACCGCGACCACCATGTCCTTCGCCTGAGGAATTCCTCAACGGTCACCTGCCTGCATTCATTCTTAATAATATCTGTAAGGATTTTCTCAAAACCCGATGTAAAGTCCTCATTCAGGATATTTACATTCATCTCGATGCTCCCGTAATCGCTGATATGGTTAAGATTGTAACTGCCTACGGTGCACCACTTCCCGTCGACTGTCGTCACTTTGGCATGTAGATTCGCCGGAAAATATTCATATATTTTTATGTTGTTCCGGAGTATATACTCATAAAGAAAGCTGGTAGCCCGCTTGAACATTGGTGCATCCGATTTTGCGGCAAGCACTATCCTTATATCCACTCCCCTGGCGCTCGCCAGCCTGAAAAGCTTTCTCTCAAGCCTCCCCGGCAGAAAATAACTTGCAAATATAATCATGTGGTGCCGGGCATTCTTGAGAGCAGCCCTGTAACTCCTGAGGATTTCTATCTTATTCCTGTACCAGTTGTTCTCAACTACCCTCAGACTGATATTCTGTTCATACGATGGAGTCGAATATACAATTTCCGTCGCTCTCTCCTCCTTCGAAATGAAGGTCTTGTTCCATAGCTTCCTGCAGATGCTGTTGACATGAATGCATTCAGGACCCTTAATCAACACTGCAAAGTCGAGCCACTCCCTAACTGCGGCAGTACCGCTGTACCTGTCGGCAAAGTTCATCCCCCCGATGATAGCCAGTTCACCGTCAGTCAGAATAACCTTGTGATGAAGCCTGAGACTGAGCTGGAAGCCCTTCGTAATAAAAACCGGTGAGAAAAACCTGAAAAGAATACCTGAATCCTCAATCGTGTCGATGAACTCCTTTGTAAGGTATTTGGTGCCGAAGGCATCAAGGAGCATATATATCCTGACACCTCTTCCTGCCGCCCTCACCAGGGCATCTGCTATCCGCCGGCCGGTGTCATCCTCGTCAATTATGTATGTCTGGAAATGGATATACCGCTTTGCTTCATCAATCACCTTTATAACAGCCGAGAAGAAAGGATCTCCGCTCTGCAGAAGTTCCACGTAATGCCCTTCCTTGTATTCGTGCTTTGGGGGACGTTCCATAAAATCATTACTGCGTTATCAAACCGGTACACAAATATAATTATTTAGGCTGACATCAGTAACTCCCTGAAAAAGGCTAATTTTGGCGCCGGATACCCTATTGAACCAGTAATCAGGTAAATATTAAGGTATACAGAAATTAAAAGTCCGGGATGAGGATACATTTCATTGCTGTCGGCGGAGCGGTGATGCATAATCTGGCCATTGCGCTCCACCTTAAAGGATACCACATAACAGGTTCGGATGACGAAATTTACGAACCCTCACGTTCGCGGCTTGCAGGCTACGGTCTTCTGCCTGAAAAACCAGGGTGGCACCCTGAGCTTATCACAACCGACATTGATATCGTGATACTTGGTATGCATGCCAGGGCTGAAAATCCGGAACTGCTGAAGGCAGCTGAACTGGGATTGAAAATTATGTCATTCCCCGAATTCCTTTATGACCAGACGAAGAACAAGAAGAGGATAGTGGTCGCAGGAAGCCACGGAAAGACAACCACCACTGCAATGATAATGCATGTCCTGAAAACACTCGGGGTCAGGTTCGATTACATGGTGGGCTCATCTATCGGGGGATATGAAACAATGGTAAGCCTGTCGGACGAATCGGAGCTTGCTGTCCTGGAAGGTGATGAGTACCTAACCTCTCCCATCGACCGGCGGCCGAAGTTTCACCTGTATATGCCCGACATAGCAGTGTTAAACGGAATAGCCTGGGATCACATGAACGTCTTTCCCACATTTGAAAATTATTTGGAACAGTTCAGGACCTTTGCCGGTAAAATCACTCCCGGTGGATCGCTTGTTTATTTTAAGGATGACCCCGAAGTGCTTAAGATAGCGGAATCAGCACGCGATGACATAAAAAAGATCCCCTACCGCGTTCATGCACATTTCCAGAACAAAACCGGTTTCTATGCAGTTACCTGCAACCGGACTATACCGCTTAGGTTTTTCGGATGGCACAACATGCAGAACCTTTCCGCCGCCCTGGAAGCCTGTCTGGCCGCAGGCATAAGCGCCGACAGATTCTATGATGCAATAAGCAGCTTCAGCGGGACATCAGGCAGGCTTCAGGTGTTAAAGGAAACCGGGTCAGGTGTTTTCTATTACGATTTTGCACATTCTCCGTCGAAAGTGAAGGCAACCGTCGAGGCTGTCGCCGAACGATATCCCGGACGCGATCTTGTTGCATGCTTCGAACTACATACCTTCTCGAGCCTGAGTAAAAATTTCCTCCCCTTCTACAAGGGAAGCCTCGAAAAAGCAACCATGGCATTCGTCTATTTCAACCCTCATCAGTTCGAAATGAAAAAGCTTGAACCTCTCTCCCGCGAGTTGGTGAAGGAGGGTTTCGGAGGAACCAACCTGTCGGTCTTTGACAACTCTGCTGAAATGACAGGCCGGATAAAACAACTGAAGCTGAAGTCACCAGTCTGGCTTTTCATGAGCTCCGGCGATTTTGACGGTTGTAACCTTAAATCGCTTGCTGAAGAGTTGCTTGCATGATCGATTAATTTGCAGAAAATATTTTGCAGATAAAAAAAAAGATCGTTTCTTTGCATCCGCATTTAAAAAGTTCTTTAAACGGTCCATTCGTCTAGTGGTTAGGACGTCAGGTTTTCATCCTGGTAACAGGGGTTCGATTCCCCTATGGACTACTAATTTTCCAAGAAAATTTTATAAATAATGGCAAATCATAAATCGTCCGAAAAGAGGATCAGGCAGGAAAGAACAAAGAATGAGGCTAATAAGTATTACGCCAAGACAATGCGTAATGCACTGAAAAAGATCCGTACCACTTCCAGCAAGGAAGAAGCCGGAGCTATGCTGCCAAAGGTTAATTCAATGCTCGACAAGCTGGCCAAGAAGAACATCATTCACACAAACAAGGCCTCTAACCTCAAGTCCTCTGTAAAGAAACATGTTGACAGCCTGAAATAAGCTTGTTAAATAAATAGTTTCCAAGGGATCCGGTTTGGGTCCCTTTTTTTGTTTCTGCAGAGGGCAGAGGGCAGAGGGCGCAGGGCGCAGGGCACAGGGCGAAAGGCGCAGGGCAAGAGGCGTGAGGCGTGAGGTCGTGCAGGTCGTTACTCTGCGTAAATCTGCGGTCCCGAGTATTCGGGATGCGATTATCTGCGAGAACTTTTTTTCTTCTTAATCCAGACTTTTCCTAATTTTATATCCGGAAATATGTCTCGTTTATCATGTCAATCAAAATCACCGACTGGGCTGTCGAGGACAGGCCCAGGGAAAAATTAATCAGGAAAGGTATATCCACCCTGAGCGATGCCGAACTGCTGGCAATACTCATCAGTTCGGGTACGCGAAAGAAATCTGCCGTCGACCTTGGGAGAGAGCTGCTCGGATCCGTCAGTAACAACCTCAACTCCCTCGGTAAACTCTCAGTCTCCGACCTGCTGAAATTCAGGGGCATCGGTCCGGCCAGGGCCGTCACCATCAGCGCTGCCCTCGAACTTGGCAGAAGGAGAAACATCGCTGAACTCCCCGATGCAGGCCAGATAAGATGCTCTAAAGATGCCGCTGATATCTTCTTTCCACTCCTTGCAGATCTCCCTCATGAGGAATTCTGGATTCTTTTCCTCAACCGGTCGAACCGGGTTATCGACCGGATGAAGATAAGCCAGGGCGGCGTCAGCGGAACCGTAACCGATGTGAGGATAATAATGAAAAAAGCTGTCGAATGGCTCGCATCCGGAATCATAGTCTGCCATAATCATCCCTCAGGCAATATGAATCCCAGCGATGCCGATTCAAAGATCACAGGGAAGATAAAAGACGCCGGCAGCATTATGGATATCCAGTTGCTCGACCATATTATCATCTCGGGAAAGGATTACTACAGCTTTGCCGACAACGGACTTATCTGAAAACCTGTAAGCTTACGAAATGACAAAGGGGTGTTTTACTGAAACCCCGCACTCATCGCCGCATTTCGCAAGAAGTTCTGCAAAGGTCACTTTCAGGACAGGGTGAATCATGTCAGGAGCAAGCTCACACAGGGGCTCCAGGACAAATTTGCGGACAGGGATTCTCGGATGCGGTATCTCCAGCTCCTCTTTCTTTATCACCTCGGAGCCGTAAAGAAGGATGTCGATATCGATCGTCCGCGATTTGTATCCCTTGCCGTTCCTCAGCCTGCCAAGCTGAGCCTCGATCATCAGTATTCTTCCGAGGAGTCCCGAAGGTCTGAGACTGCTTCTTACCTTCACAACCATATTAAGGAAACGGTTTTCGCTTTGGAAACCCCAGGGTTCCGTTTCATAGACGGATGAGCATTCAATCACTTTTCCTATCACCTCACCAATCCTGTCAACAGCCATCGAAAGATTCTTCTCCCTGTCGCCAAGATTGGTCCCCAGTCCAAGAAATATTATCTTTTCCATTGCGGCCGGTTAAAATTACCAAAATTTATTATCAGGTACACTAAAAAATGTTTTCTCCCTTCAACTCCTCTTACCCCCAACCCCCCAGGGGGGCTTGCCTATAGATTCGCTTCCGCCTTTTATCCAAATTTATGAATAATGCACGTCAATTTACCTATCCGGAATTGATTTTTTATACCTTTGAAACTCATTTTATTAAAGTGCAATTAAGATGAAAACATTTCTGAAATATGTCCTTGCAACTATCACAGGGATAATAATCGTGTCGATCCTCTTCATGGTGATCCTGCTCGCCAGCTTTAGTGCAATGATGGTCTCAGGCGATAAACCTGCATCCGTTGCCGAAAATTCCGTACTGGTGCTGAAAGCCGGGATTTCCATCCCCGACAAGGGGAGCAAATCACCCTATGCCGGCTTCGATCTGATCAACATGACTATAACGCCTGCCCCCGGACTGAATGAGATTCTTCATAATCTGAAAAAGGCGGCCACGGATGATAAAATCAAGGGGGTGCTTATCGAGAACGGGATGGTGCCTTCAGGATGGGCCACTACCGAAGAACTAAGGGAAGGCCTTAAGAAATTCAGGGAAAGCGGGAAGTTTGTGATCGCATGGTCTGATTATGTCCTGATGCAGGAAGGCTATTATCTTTCGACGGCAGCTGATAAAATCTACATCAACCCGTCATCAACCGTCGATTTCAAGGGACTCAGCGGAGAGGTTCTCTTCTACAAGAATGCCCTTGAGAAACTTGGGGTGGAAGTGCAGGTCATCCGTCACGGCAAATTCAAGGGAGCAGTCGAGCCCTATATCCTCGATGAACTGAGCAAGGAGAACAGGGAACAGATAAGCACCTATATAGGATCAATATGGTCGCATGTTCTGGCAGACATATCCTCCGCAAGAGGCATATCCGTCGAGAACCTGAACAGCATTGCGGACAACCTGACAGGCTATGTAGCGCCAGGAGCTCTCGCTTCAGGCCTGGTCGACGGCCTGCTTTATCACGACCAGCTTATCGACACGCTCAAGATCCGATTGGGACTGACAACCGATGACAAGATCAACATGGTGCCGATGCACAAGTACACCAGGGTGCCGGAATCCAAAAAAACTGCCTACTCCAGAAAAAAGATCTCTGTTGTATATGCATCGGGATCAATAGTTAATGGCAGGGGGGGTGAAACCAGTATCGGGGGAGACTCCTTCAGGGATGTGATAAGAAAGGAAAGAAAAGACACGACCGTAAAGGCTATAGTGCTCAGGGTGAACTCTCGCGGTGGAAGCGCCATTGCTTCCGATATAATATGGCGTGAGCTTGAACTTGCTGCCAAAGATAAACCGGTGGTAATCTCCATGGGCAACTATGCAGCTTCGGGAGGCTATTTCATTTCAGCCCCGGGAACTAAGATCTTCGCTAGCCCGACAACCATAACAGGATCGATCGGTGTCTTCGGACTGGTACCAAACGCCGGAAAACTTATGGAAAAGAAACTGGGTATCTCCTTCGAGACAGTGGAAACAAATGCCAATTCTGACTTCCCCTCTGTGTACAGACCCATGAACACGGTGGAGAAAGAGGCAATGCAGAGAACCATTGAAAACACCTATTCCGATTTTGTCAATAAGGTATCATCCGGAAGAAAAATGACTTTCAACGCAGTCGACAGCATAGCACAGGGGCGCGTCTGGAGCGGTTCCGACGCTATGAAGCTGGGGTTGGCAGACGGTTTGGGAGGACTTACCGCCTCTGTTGAAGAGGCTGCAAGGCTGGCAGGACTGGACACTTACTCACTAAGGGAACTACCTGTCTCAGAAGATCCCTTCGCCAGAATAATCTCACAGCTGGGAGCTGAAATTAAAATGAGGATCCTTAAAAACGAACTCGGCGAGTTTGAAAGGATCTTTGATGAGCTCAAAGAAATACGCGACCTCTCGGGAATACAAACCCGGTTACCTTATTTCATTGAGATTCACTGATTAATGGAGCCCGTCAGGAATCCTCTTTTGTGGCCGTTCTCCATCCTGTTCCGGCTTGTAACAGCGATCCGTAACATCCTGTTCGACAAAGGCTTTATTTCGTCAGAGGAGTTCGGGCTACCGGTTATCTGCATCGGGAACATCACTGTGGGAGGAACCGGAAAAACACCCCATGCCGAATATATTATCTCACTGCTCCGCAAGGAATTCAGGGTAGCTCTGCTCAGCAGGGGCTATATGAGAAAATCAACCGGCTTCAGGTATGTCACCACTTCATCCTCAACAGCCGATTCCGGAGACGAACCTCTCCAGATATCCCGCAAATTTCCGGATATTGTGGTCGCTGTCGACAGCAACCGCATCAATGGTATAAAAACCATCTTAAGGGAACATCCCGGAACGGATGTTATAATCCTCGACGATGGATTGCAGCATAGAAGAGTGCGGCCTGGTCTTTCCATC
>JAFGXK010000212.1 GCA_016936695.1 Bacteroidales bacterium
TATATAAAAGAGACAGGACAAACGCAAAAAGAAAGGTGGGGTCATCCATTTCACCATGGGACAATGTTGTGGCAACCCTGCCGGATATGTCAACAATGATATCCAAGACCTACGTTAATGAGATTGATGTGAGCAAGGTGGCTGTCGGGCAGAAAGTAAATATTCTTGTTGATGCCTTCCCTGAAAAATCTTACACCGGATCGGTCATATCAGTTGCAAACATCGGGGAACAGCTACCAAATGCAGATGCCAAGGTATTCGAAGTGGTTATTAAACTCGAGGATTCCGATCCCATACTCCGGCCTTCGATGACTACCGGCAACCAGATCGTTACCATGACCATAGATAATGTAACGTTTATACCCATTGAAAGTGTTCAGCTGGGAGCCGATAGTATTCCGTTCGTTTATACAAAGAAAGGCATTAAGCAGATAATCGTCACCGGTGAGGCAAATGAGAATCACGTGATAGTTGAACAGGGCCTTGAACCGGGAACCCAGATCTACCTCAGCACTCCGGAAAAACCAGAGAAATTCAAAATGGCCGGTGAAGATCTGATTGCCGTTAACCAGGAACGTGCCAGAATAAAGAGAGAAGAGGAGAAGAGGGCTCAGGATGAATCTGCAAGAGCCAGGGAAAGAAATAATGCTCCGGGTATGGGACCGGGTATGATGATGCAGGGTGGAGGCGGAGGCCAGAGAGACACTGCGGCATTAAGGAGGATGATGGAAAGCAATCCTGAAATGAGGCAGAGGTTCGAACAAATGAGAAATGATCCTGCAATGAGGGAGCGGATGCAGAATACACGCAGGGACACTTCCGCCCGCACCCCGACAACCGGGCAGCAGGGACAGGTTCCCGGCCAGGTATCACAGCGTGCCAATCAGAATTAATCAATTAATACTTCAGGGTATGTTCAAATTCTTCTTCAGATATTTTCACGACATAGAAATTGCCGTTGAATCAATAGTTTCCAACAAGCTGAAATCAATGCTTACCGCGCTTGGTATCATATTCGGCGTGGCAGCAGTTATTGCAATGCTTGCTATCGGAAAAGGAGCTAAGCAGGAAATCATGGAACAGATGAAAATGGTTGGGGTAAACAACATTCTCATCAATCCGATTATCCAGGAAGAGACCTCTTCGGGCTCGGATGACACTGAAAAACAGGCGAAGAAATTTTCACGGGGACTCAGTATGCTCGACGTCGAAGCCATCCGCGAAACACTTCCGTCGGTCAAAAGGATAAGCCCTGAAATATCATTCAACTCGGTTGCAATGATGAACGGAGTAAAATACACTGCAAAACTTGTGGGAGTGTCGAATGACTATTTCCACCTTTACAACCTGCCGCTTGTTGACGGTACCATCTTCAATGAATACCAGGAAAAAAACGGCATCCAAGTCTGTATAATTGGAGCCAACATCAGGGCTAAATTTTTCAGCAAAATCGATCCGATCGGCCAGTATATCAAGTTTAACGGGATATGGCTCAAGGTTATAGGCGTCCTGCAGAAAACAAACGTCAGTCTTACCGGTTTTGAAGAAAAGGGAGTCAATGTATACAATGACAATATCTATATCCCTATTCAGACCATGCTTCTCAGGTTTCAGAACCGGGCTCTGGTAAATACAAAGCTTGTATCGGAAGCCTCCTCAAACATGATGATCATGGGCGGACCGGGTGGTATGGGAGGAATGGCCCGCGTTGTGGTGAGCAGCGCCGATGCCTCTAATGTGGAAACAAACTATAACCAGCTCGACAGGATTGTTGTTCAGGTAACTGAAACCGAACAGCTGAATCCAAGCACTGAGATACTCAGCCGCATGCTCGCACGGCGTCATTCAAACGTGAAGGATTTCGAGATCACGGTTCCCGAACTACTTCTAAAGCAGCAGGAGAGGACAAAGGATATCTTCAATATCGTGCTCGGTGTTATCGCCAGCATCTCGCTTCTGGTCGGAGGTATCGGCATTATGAATATAATGTATGCCTCAGTAATGGAGAGGATTAAGGAAATCGGAACAAGGATGGCAATCGGAGCCAAGAAGATGGACATTGTGGTTCAGTTCCTTTCTGAGGCAGTACTCATAAGTGTTACCGGTGGTTTTATAGGTATATTTCTGGGGGTCATAATGGCCAAACTCATTGAGCAGGTTGCAGGTATAATGACCATTGTATCCTTCTTTTCCATATTTATCGCTTTCGGGGTTTCAGCCGCAGTCGGTGTTGTTTTCGGTTACCGGCCGGCCAAGAATGCATCCGAGAAAGATCCAATTGAATCATTAAGATACGAATAAAATACTAAAGATGAAGAAGATTTTGTTACTGACGGCAGCTGTTCTGCTGCTGTTCCCGATTAGGAATTCATATTCGCAGGAACTGAAGAGACTGACGCTTGATGAAGTCATGAAACTGGCAGAGGAACAGTCGCCGAATGCCCTGATGGCCAAGAACAGGTTCCGCGCAAGCTACTGGCAATACCGTACTTTCAAGGCAGAATACCGGCCGTCGCTGACTTTTACGGGAACTACACCATATTACAGCACTGCATTTGAAAGGGTATGGAACTCCGGAACGGAAAGCTGGGATTACAAATCCACAAATATTTTGCGGAACCTCGGTTCATTATCTCTGTCGCAGAATATTGGCCTTACCGGCGGTACCATTTCTCTGGACTCTGATCTTACCCTTGAGAACGATTTTGAAAGAGACAAAAGAAATTTTATTACAGTTCCGATAAGCGTAGGGCTTACACAGCCTCTTTTCAGGTACAACTCGCTGAAATGGCAGAAGAAAACCGAGCCCCTGAGGTACTCAGCAGCAAAGCAGAATTATCTGTCAAATATTGAAGGTGTTCATTCCCAGGCGGTAATGTATTTCTTTTCCCTTGCCCTCGCCCAGAGCAACAAGCAGATAGCAGAGATGAACTTTGCCAACGCCGACACTCTTTACAAGATTGCCCAGGGAAGGTTTGAGCTGGGGACTATTGCTGAGAACGAGCTTCTTGAACTTCAGCTTACCTGGCTCAATACTGAAACACAAAGAAGAGAAGCTGAAATGAACCTCCGCGACAGGGAGATCAGGCTTAAGTCATTTCTTGGTTTCAATGAGAATGTCAAACTGGAACTCATTATTCCGACTGAGATACCCGAACTGCAGGTCAGCCCCGAAGAGGTGCTTGAACTGGCCAGGGCAAATAATCCTGAGATACTTCAGCAGCAATTGACGGTGATGACAGCTCAGAGCAGTGTTGCACAGGCTAAAGCGGAAAAGGGATTGAATGCGAATCTTATCGCATCCTTCGGAACAAGGGATCAGGATTCTGATTTTAATCTGGCTTATGCCCAGTCAAACCAGCAGCAGAACATCAGGCTGGGAGTAACTGTGCCTATCCTCGACTGGGGGCTGGGACGCGGAAGATACAAGATGGCTGTTTCAAACCTCGAACTTGCACAGGTTACCTCCGACCAGGCCCTGGTCGACTTCGAGCAGAACCTGATCCTTGATGTCGAACAGTTCAACCTGCAGAGGGCACAGGTAGCTGTTGCAGCTAAATCGGATACCGTCGCCATGAGGATGTACGAGGTGACAAAACAGAGGTTCCTTATCGGGAAGATTGCCATACTTGAGCTGAACAACGCCGACACCAAGAAGGACCAGAACAGGAGACAGTACATTCAGGCGCTTCAGAACTACTGGAGTTACTACTATAATATTCGCTCCCTTGCATTGTACGATTTCGTTAACAGAAAACCTCTTGAAACCGAATTTGAGAAATTGCTTGAGTAAAGGTTGATATTATCTGGTTTATTAACAGGGACACTGCATTGCAATGTCCCTGTTAATTTTTAATGTTTTTGCAAAAATTTAATATCTTTGCGCCTCAATAAAGAATATTCGGAAAAATACCTCAAAAATCCAAATTAGAGAGAAATGCAAAACAAAGCAGCTATTATCGTTCTGGCAATTGCACTGGCTCTGGTGTCGATATACCAGCTTTCTTTTACCGGTGCAACCTGGAAAGTCAGGAAAGACGCCCGGGAATATGCAGAAGGCGACATGGTGAAACAAAGGAAATACCTCGATTCATTATCAGCCCTGCCTAAGGAAAAATGGAGTTACCTGGGATACACCTTCAAGGAAGTTCAGAAAAAAGAAATGAATCTTGGTCTTGACCTGAAAGGCGGGATGAACGTTATTCTTGAGGTATCGGTTGAAGACATTCTGAAAGCTCTCTCTAACTACAATCCCGACAAGACATTCAATGAAGCCCTTGCCCGGGCAAAGGTACAGTACCAGACTCAGGCAGGAGCCGACTTTCTTAACCTTTTCGGAAGGGCTTTCGAGGAAATTGATCCGAATGCCAGGCTGGCTGCAATCTTCGGCACGGTGGAGCTTCGCGACCGAATAAACTTCAACTCCTCAAATGCTGATGTCCTGAATGTTCTTGACGCAGAAGTCGAGAGTGCCATATCAAATTCGTTCAACATTCTCCGCACCAGGATCGACCGTTTCGGTGTAGTGCAGCCTAATATTACGCGCCTTTCCACAAGAGGTAACATACTCATAGAGCTGCCTGGGCAGGATGACCCGCAGAGGGTAAGGGAACTTCTTCAGGGAACAGCAAACCTTGAATTCTGGGAAACCTATGAGAACACTGAGATAATCAATTATCTTATCCAGGCAAATAACCTGCTCAGGGAGATAGAAGCCAACACCCTCAGGACCGATACTACCCTTACAGCCGGTGAATCATTATCACTGCCTGCTGACACTGCGGCGGGGAGTCCTTCGCTTGAGGACCTGATAACCCAGGATACAGGATTGGCCGTAGCTGATACCCGTGAGGAGTTCAATGTCCAGAATCCACTTTTCGGAGTACTAAGTCCCCGGGTTACCGAACAAGGAGAACCATTGCCTTCGAGCATGGTCGGACTTGCCGCCGGCATCGACACTGCCCAGGTTAACAGATACCTGTCAATGAATCAGGTGAAGGCACTTTTCCCGCGCGACCTTTTCTTCCGCTGGAGTCAGAACCCTTATAAATATGATCCGAGCGGAACACTCTATGAACTTCATGCCATAAAGATCACCACCCGCGACGGAAGGCCCCCCCTTACAGGTGATGTTATCACCGGCGCCAGACCAACCACCGGAGTAACCGGTTCTGAAGTTAAGGTTGACTTTACCATGAATGCCGAAGGCGCAAAGACATGGGCCAGGATGACACGCGACAATGTAGACCGGTGCATTGCAGTATTGCTTGACGGTTACGTAAGATCATACCCGAGAGTGGTCAACGAGATTACAGGAGGAAACACCGAGATAACAGGTGATTTCACCATTGCGGCGGCAGACGACCTTGCCAATATTCTCAAGCCGGGGAAAATGCCCGCCCCTGCTAGGATAGTATCCGATACCGTCGTAGGACCGACTCTTGGAAAGGAAGCCATCAATGCCGGTATGGTGTCATTCATTATATCATTCATAATTGTGCTGGCTTACATGATCTTCTACTACAGCCGCAGTGCAGGGACAATTGCCGATATAGCACTTGTGGCAAACATATTCCTTATCATGGGTATTCTTGCTTCCCTGGGATCAATACTCACCCTCCCGGGTATCGCAGGTATTGTTCTCACAATGGGTATGTCGGTTGACGCAAACGTGCTGATATTTGAAAGGATAAGGGAGGAACTCCGGGCCGGCAAGGGAATGAAGCTTGCCATTGCCGATGGTTATAAAGGAGCCCTTTCGGCCATCCTCGACTCCAACCTTACTACCCTGCTTACAGGTATCATCCTTTATGTATTCGGAACAGGACCGATCAAGGGATTCGCAACCACTCTCGTAATAGGTATCTTTACATCACTGTTTTGCGCAATCTATATCACCCGCCTCATCTATGAATGGCAGCTTAAGCGGAATATCAAGCTTTCATTCTCGATTAAGATGACTGCCAATATTCTTAAAAACACTAAGATAGACTTTATCGGCAAGAGGAAGATCTTCTACGGCATTTCCATAGCCATTATGGTTATTGGCCTGGTATCGCTGGTTGTAAGGGGATTGAACCCGGGTATCGATTTTTCCGGAGGGCGTACATACGTCATCAGGTTTAATGAAAGCGTAAATACGGCCGACGTTGCCTCGAGGCTTTCAGATGCTTTCGGTGAAGCACCCCAGGTGGTTACTTTCGGCTCCGACGACCAGGTAAGGATAACCACCAAATACAAAATAAACGAAACCGGAGTGGATGATGAGGTGGAAACACTACTTTACGAAGGATTGAAGGATATGGCAGGCGGCAATGTAACCAAAGAGGAATTCCTTTCGCTTTACAGGCAAAGTTCCGAGACTGTAGGCCCTACAATCGCCGCGGATATAAAGTCGAGGGCTGTTTTTGCCGTCATATTTGCCACAATAATAATGTTCCTCTACATCTTCCTGAGGTTTAAGAACTGGCAGTATGGCATGGGAGCAGTTGCCTCCACAATTCATGATACACTGGTTGTTCTGGGCATCTACTCGCTGCTGTGGGGAATTATGCCATTCTCCATGGAGATTGACCAGTCGTTCATCGCGGCAATCCTTACAGTAATAGGTTATTCAATAAACGACACGGTTGTGGTCTTTGACCGTCTAAGGGAATTCATACCATTGCACAGGAAACGTCCGATGAGAGAGGTTTTGAACCTGGCTCTGAATGACACCCTCAGCCGTACATTGAATACAGGTATTGCATCAATTCTCGTACTGGTAATTATGTTCTTCTTCGGCGGAACAACGATCAGAGGCTTCCTCTTTGCAATGATAATAGGAATCATTGTTGGGACCTACTCTTCGATATTCGTTTCAACAGCCCTGGTATATGATACAACCAAAAAGAAGGGACTGAAGATGTAGTGTTTTCCGGAGCTCTCCGGGTTTAAGTTATACAGCCGCCTCCCAGCCGGAATTTCCGGAGGAGGCGGTTGATTTTTATTAAGTCCTTATATGCTGAACACCATAACGGATTAATCTGTTTTTTTTCTACCTTTGTGTCTGCATTAACAGAATTACGGATCAGATGAGCGGTCAGGAAATAGTAATAATCGTAATAGTGGCTCTTCTTCTGTTCGGCGCAGA
>JAFGXK010000213.1 GCA_016936695.1 Bacteroidales bacterium
CATAGGAGGAATCGACCTCAACCCGGTGATCACCCACAGGTTCCATATCGATGAATTTCAGAAGGGATTTGATGTGATGGAAAGCGGGAATTGCGGCAAGGTGATACTCAACTGGGATTAGAAATCAAGGCATGAGGCGTGAGGTATGGGGCTTGAGGTGAAGAAGACGAAGAGACTGAGAGACGAAATGACTTAGAGACGATGAAACCAGCAACCAGCAACCAGCGGGGCTTACCCCCAAACCCCCCAGGGGGGGCTTAAAGAAACTAAACACACAACATTATGTATAAGGATTATCAGGAACATCTCGTTCAGGTTCTATCTGAGATCAGGGAAGCCGGTCTATATAAAAATGAAAGAGTAATCACATCGCCTCAGGGAGCTGAGATAACCCTCGACACCGGACAAAAGGTGCTTAACTTCTGTGCCAACAACTACCTTGGTCTATCTGCAAACAGGAAACTGGTTAAAGCTGCAAAGGAGGCACTTGAAACTCATGGTTACGGTATGTCGTCGGTGCGCTTCATCTGCGGTACCGGCGACCTTCACAAGGAGCTGGAACAGAAGCTGGCTGAGTTTTTCGGGATGGAAGACACCATTTTGTATGCAGCCTGCTTTGATGCAAACGGAGGTGTTTTTGAACCCCTGCTTACCGAAGAGGATGCGATTATTTCGGATTCCCTCAATCATGCGTCGATCATCGACGGGGTGAGGCTTTGCAAGGCGCAGCGCTACAGGTATGCCAATGCCGACATGAACGATCTGGAGAAGAAGCTGAAGGAGGCTCAGGCACAGCGCTTCAGACTGATAGTCACCGACGGCGTCTTTTCAATGGACGGCAATGTGGCGCCGCTCGACAGGATACATGAACTTGCAGGTAAGTACAATGCTATGATCATGGTAGATGAATCACACTCGGCAGGAGTTGTGGGTGAAACCGGACGCGGGGTAACGGAGCTTTATAACCTGAAGGGAAAGATAGAGATAATTACCGGTACACTGGGCAAGGCTTTCGGCGGAGCCATCGGCGGATTCACCACCGGGAAGAAGGAGATCATCGAGATGCTTCGCCAGCGATCGAGGCCCTACCTCTTCAGCAATTCGATACCGCCGCTGGTTGCTGCTGCAGGCATTAAGATGATTGAGATGATGACAGAGACCAATGAGCTGCAGGACAAGCTGCATTTCAACACGAAGTATTTCATGGAGAAGATGATGAAGGCTGGTTTCGATATCAAGCCCACACAGTCGGCCATTTGTGCCGTCATGCTTTACGACGCCAAACTGTCGCAGGAGATGGCGTCCTTACTGCTCGATGAAGGCATCTATGTGATCGGCTTTTACTTCCCGGTTGTTCCAAAGGGCCAGGCAAGGATAAGGGTACAACTCTCGGCAGCTCACGAACAGGAGCATCTCGACAAAGCCATAGCAGCTTTTGAGAAGATCGGCAGAGAACTTAAGGTTATTAAATAATAATCCCCTTCAGAACCCCCCAAATCATCAACCGCATTTTGACGATCCGCAGTCTTTGCAGATCAGGCATCCTTCCTCGTACACAAGGTTATCGGAACCGCATTCAGTGCATTTTCCCTTGGCCCTTGTGCCGTTCGGAATGTATTTTTTAAGTGCCCGTTCCACACCGTTCTTCCAGTTGTTTATAGATTCACTGTCGAGTTTCAGCGACTGAACCAGGTTCACGACATCCTGGATAGGCATCTCATGGCGGAGCACTCCCGATATGAGCTTGGCATAGTTCCAGTATTCCGGCTTGAACATGTGTGACAGTCCTTCAAATATCTTTTTGTATCCGTATTTATCCGTATACTGGAAGTCATATCTTGTCTTGCCGTCATCCATCTTAACCTTGATAATCTTTCCCTTTACTATTGTTTTCGGAATCGGGAAGACCTCATCATCAGCCAGACCTGTGAATATCTCATATGGTCTGCCGTCCCTGAGACCAACGAATGCCACCCATTTTTCCTCGTTGAAGTTGAAGCGTATAACATCGCAGTCGAGGACTCGCGGGCGTTTTGGTCTTTCAGCCCTGGCATCGCTCTTACCGGCGATCAGAACCCCGTCGCGCGATCCGTCGCGATAAACGGTAGCACCTTTGCATCCCGATTTCCAGGCTGTCAGATACAATTCACTTACCAGTTCTTCCTTTGCATCCGACGGAAGATTGATTGTAACGCTTATTGAATGGTCGACCCATTTCTGGATAGCGCCCTGCATGCGAACCTTTGCCACCCAGTCGACATCATTTGCAGTAGCTTTGTAATATGGTGATTTAGCTATGATTGCATTGATTTCGTCTTCTCCCATACGGGTTACATTGTCGGGATCGTAGCCGTTCAGCTTCAGCCAGTCGACAAACTTGTGGTGGAATACGATGAACTCTTCCCATGAATCGCCTACCCCATCCTTAAATGAAATCTTGACGTTCTTGTCGTTCGGATTCACCTTTCTGCGGCGCTTGTAGAACACCGAGAAGATGGGTTCGATTCCCGAGGTGGTCTGGGTCATGAGGCTGGTTGTGCCTGTGGGTGCTATTGTGAGAAGGGCTATGTTACGTCGCCCGTATTTTACCATATTGTTATACATCACCGGATCGGCCTCTTTCATTCTGAGGATAAAGGGATTGTTCATTTCCCTTTCAGCATCGTAAATGGTAAATGGACCTCTTTCCCTTGCCAGGTAGGTTGATGATTTGTATGCTTCGAGAGCAAGAGTCTTGTGCACATCGACCGAGAAATTTATTGCCTCTTCACTGCCATACCTGAGACCGAGTGCTGCAAGCATATCCCCTTCGGCTGTTATCCCGATACCTGTCCTTCTTCCCTGTTCCGATTTTTTCCTTATGTTCAGCCACAGGTTCTTTTCAACCTGTTTCAGCTCTTCCAGCTCGGGATCGGCTTCGATCTTGTCCAGGATCGCATCTATCTTTTCAAGTTCCAGGTCAATGATGTCATCCATCATCCTCTGAGCCAGTCCAACATGTTCCTTATAGAGTTCAAAGTTAAAGGTCGCCCTGTCGGTGAAGGGATCCATCACATAGCTGAACAAGTTGATTGCCAGAAGGCGGCAGCTGTCATAGGGGCAGAGGGGTATTTCACCGCATGGATTGGTTGACACGGTTGTGAATCCCAGATCGGCATAGCAATCGGGAACACTCTCCCGTATTATGGTGTCCCAGAAAAGCATTCCGGGTTCGGCCGATTTCCAGGCATTATGTATTATTTTGGTCCACAGCTGGACGGCATCGACATCCCTGAAGAATTTCGGGTTATCTGACACTATGGGGTATTGCTGCCTGAATATTGTTTTATTCTCGACAGCTGTCATGAACTCATCGGTGATCTTCACTGAAACGTTTGCGCCGGTTATCTTACCGCTTTCCATTTTGGCATCGATAAACCTGCCGCTGTCGGGGTGCTTGATGGATATTGAGAGCATCAATGCTCCGCGTCTTCCGTCCTGTGCCACCTCGCGGGTAGAGTTTGAATATCTTTCCATGAAGGGGACAACTCCGGTTGAAGTAAGGGCGCTGTTCAGAACGGGTGAGCCTTTGGGCCTTATATGGGAAAGGTCGTGTCCGACGCCTCCCCGGCGTTTCATAAGCTGAACCTGCTCCTGATCGATCTTCATGATCCCTCCGTAAGAGTCGGCGATACCGTCGTTGCCAATCACAAAGCAGTTCGACAGCGAAGCAATCTGATAGTCGTTTCCGATACCGGTCATGGGTCCTCCCTGGGGCACAATGTATTTGAAATCCTTGAGAACACTGTAAATAAGCTCCTCGGGGAGAGGGTTCTTGTATTTTAGTTCGACCCTGCGGATTTCCCTTGCAAGCCTCCGGTGCATGTCGTCGGGGGTCTTCTCATAGAGGTTTCCGAACGAATCCTTCAGGGCATACTTATTTGCCCATACCCTGGCAGCCAGTTCATCACCATTGAAATAATCAATGCTGGCTTCAACGGCTTCATCATGAGAATATGTGGGCTTCTCAGATTTCATTTCAGCCGGTTTGTCAGGATCCTTCATTTCCGTTCTTTTCTTATTTTCTGTTACTGCCGCATCACTTGCTTTCGCGGATGCGATGACTGACTCCTGGACAAATAAATCTCCCATCTTAAAAAAATAAATCTGTTAACTTTTGATAATGTTACGATTAAACGACCGTTGATTTTTGTAGCGGGTAATCGCTAAAATAGACAAGCATAGTACTCGATGCAAGCTTAAAAATTTAACTTTATTAACATTCGAGGGGGGAGTTATTAACTTAAGACTACAGGCCTGTTTCTCAACTGTTTAGTCACATTGTTGCCAGTGTACACAGCTTTGATCCGGCCTGAGCCGAAAAAAAAAGGCGCCTTATTCAGGCGCCCTTAATTATTATTCAACCGATCTTCAGTTTAATTGAAAAGATAGCGGAGACCAACCTGCAGCATCCAGCACTGATTGATGTTCAGATAGGTGTCGTAGGTTTTGGTCGGGTAAGCGTCATTAACCTTCACCATTGAGTAGGTTGGGATATTGGATTCGTCACGGCCTTCGTACTTCAGGATTGCTCCGTAGTTACTGGCAGCCATGTTTTTGTAAACTCCCCATTTTGAATTGATCAGGTTGCCTGCATTAAGCACGTCGATGCTCAGCTGCAATGTATTCCTGGTATTTCCGGCTTTAACCGAGAAATCCTGTACAAAGCGGAGGTCTATCCTGTTAACCCAGGGAGCGCGTGCCGCATAGGCTTCCGCATATTCACCCTTGTGTTTGCTCAGGTAACGATCCTGCTCGATGAATTCGAAGAAAGCATTTTCGTCGGCAGAGGTGAGGAATGAAACTTCACCTTTCTGCTTCGGTATGTAAATCAGGTCGGTTGTTACTGCATCGCCGTTCATGTCGTTGCTGTAAGTAAAGGAGTTACCGTAAGGTGTGAAACCTGAATAGAACAAGCTGATGGTGGATGCCATATGATCGTTAAGATAAGGAATACGGTAAGATAACGATCCTGTAACCCTGTCGGGCATTACATACTGTGACCTCTGAACTGTCGGATTGTTTGGTCCGTCAACTGAATAAACCCCTACCCATGCTGAATTGGCATTACTTCCGGGCATACCCGATAATTCTTTCATTTCGGTCTTTGTGTATGCAGCCATAAGGTCGAAATTCTTCAGTGGTTCTGCATTAAGGGTCAGGTTAAAGGTATAGCCGTAGCCCTTGTTGGTGTTCCTGAGAACGCATGCATCCCTGACACTGGTGTATGTAAATTCTTCCGGGAAAATGTAGCGCTTGTCAGGTCCGGCAAATCTCTCCCACGATGATGTAGGATTCATTACATTGTAGTTTTCAATCATCACTGCATTTATGTTTTTTGTGACCATCCCTTCAGCGGTAACTGAGAAAGGGAATTCAACAGGGACCTTGTAATCAACTGCCAGTGAAGATTTCCAAACCTGCGGCATTCTGAAGTCAGGATCCACGCCTGCTATTGAGCTTGGCACGCTGCCATCCTCGGGAGTTACCACAGTCTGAAAACCAAGCCTGCTGATCATTTCATTCACATCAGTAATCATAGGGCCTTCAAGCAGGGCAAGTCTTGGATCGCTGGAACTGACAGTACCGTCAGGATTGAAGCGGGTCTGCAGTTTCATCAATATCTGGTTCATTCCTGAGTTAGAAGGCATGTTGGTGAAGAACACCAGCGGCAGACGGCCTGTGAATATGCCTGTTCCGCCTCGTACCACAATCGATTTATTTGAATTAACGTCCCAGGTAAATCCAACGCGGGGTGACAGATTGATCCTTGATTTGGGCCATTCGCCTGTATCTAAATGCCTGCCTCCGAAGTCGAGCTCCTTAATGGCATTGTTGGCAATGATATCATCAATAAATGAAAGATTATCAGCACGCAGGCCGACAGTAAGCTTAAAGTTCTGAAGCGGACTCCATTCATCCTGGATATAGGCTCCGATCTGGTTGAATTTTACAGCGTTGGAGGGAATCAGTTCTCCATTGGTGCCGTATGTCAGGGCAAAGTCAACCGGAATGGCTCCGTTCAGGAAGTCACTCAGACTGGCATAACGATAATAGCCTGTACCGCTGCGCATGTAGTTATTGTCAGCCATCTGGTATTCGAAACTAACTCCGGCTGTCAGTTTGTGGGCATCAAGATAATAGGTAAAGTTGTCGGTAGCTGTGATGACCTTGTTCTTAACGCCGTTGTTCCAGGTGAAGAGTTCATATCCTGCTGAAATATAAGGATCAAGGGCAGCCGCTCCTTCTGCAATATCACCGCTCATGATATCGATGAAAGGGAAGGGTGAGGAAGTCGATCCGCGTACATCCTTAATATCGGAATAAGTAACCAGCAATTGATTGGACATGGTATTTGAAAACCTGCTGTTCAATTCCAGTGATCCTGAATTAACAATGTTATCCATTGAGTACATTGAATTTGCATAGGAGAAGGAGTATTCTCCGACGCGGTACTTGCCTTTGTCGCGGTAGCTTCCATCGGTTGAGTTTCCGTTTGGCGGGTTCCAGGCAGTATTTTTTGTATGATTGTAACGAACGCTCAGCTTATGGGCATCGGTAATGTTCCAGTCCAGACGGGCGAGGTATTTCAGGTTTGACTCGTCGGCGGGGAAACTTGAAAAAGAACCTGTCTCGTAGCCATAATTATTTCTCAAAAAATCAGAAACTGTCTGCAAATCGGATTCAGTAACACGCGAAATGGTCTGCTGGTCGGATACACCATTCTGGGAGGCACGCCAGCGGATAACCTGCTTCGGGGTTTTTTCGTATTCAAGGTTACCGAAGAAAAAGAGCTTGTTTTTGATGATCGGACCTCCCACGGTGAATCCATAAATAGAATTCGATTCTTTTGGTCGGTCCCCAAAGTCTTTGTCGCCAATTTTGTTACCCCTCATATCCTGGTTGGTATAATAGGTATAGGCAGTGGCCTTATAGGTGTTAGTCCCTGATTTGGTGATGGCATTAATACCTCCTCCGATAAAGTTGGTCTGACGAACGTCAAAAGGCGCAATGACAACCTGAACCTCTTCAATTGCATCGAGAGAAATAGGATTGCCGCCGCCGGGCAGGTTACTGCTCAGGCCGAAGTTATTGTTGAAGTTTGAACCATCAACCGTGAAGTGTGTAGAACGTCCGTCACCGCCTGAAAAACTCATCCCGTTTGCATAGGGAGAAACCCTTGAAATGTCCCCGATGTTCCTGTTAATGGTCGGCATCATCGTCATCTGCTCCGCGGAAATGTTTGTAGTAGCTCCGGTTTTGAGCATGTTGAACTTCGAAGGCCTTGCACCGACTACTGTGACTACATTGAGCTCAGTGCTCGATTCGGTCATGCTGACATTCAGCCCGAAGATCTCGCCGAGGGACAGATTGATATCCGTAAAGGTCTCCTTTGAGTAACCAATGAAGGTAACTTCAACCCTGTAGGGGCCGCCGGGACGCATCCCCTGGATTGAAAACAATCCCTGGACGTTGGTCGTTGCGCCGTAGATTGATCCTGAAGGCACATGTGTTGCGACAACAGTTGCGCCAGCCAGGACCTCTCCCTGTGTGTCGGTAATCATACCGCTCATTGATGATGTTGTGGATCCCTGAGCCATAGCAAGCACCGGGATCAGCATAAACAACAATATCGCAAGCGTGTGTTTAAAATGTTTCATAATAAAAATAGGATTTAGGATTAATTTTCAAATGCAATACTACACTAACTATTTGATTTTTTGATTACAAACTTATTACATTTAATTCAATAAAGGCTGGGCAATTTACTGCACTTTGAAAAAAAGGTTTTTGTCGTATAAAGTTATGTTATTAACAAGTTATGAGCCGGAATTGTTAATATTTTTTTGCACCTATCATAATATTTGCTTCAGGATCGTTGCAGTAGCACCACTGTTTGTCTTAACGTATTCACCAGCAGAACGGGCGGCTTTCCTATAGGATTCTATATCCGAAAGCCAGATGTTGAGGGACTCCCTGAAATCATTATAATCCGTAAAAACTTTTCCTCCTCCCTCCGTTATCAGTTCAACGGCTTCGCGGAATTTTCCGTGGTTTGGCCCGAACAATACCGGCTTACCCCAGCAGGCAGGTTCGAGGACATTGTGTATCCCTTTTCCGAATCCCCCTCCCACCACTGCAATATATGCATACCTGTAAGCCGATGAAAGCATTCCCATATTATCTATTATCATGACTTCCGCCCCTTCCCCGTCTTCAGTGAACTCCGAAAACCTGACAACACTTTTCCCAAGGAGTTTTTCGAGTCGTTTAATATTGGATTCGTCAATCTCATGAGGAGCAAACACCCACTTCGCGGCACCCGGATGTTCATGGATATACCGTGCAATAATCTCCTCATCCGGTGGCCAGCTGCTTCCTGCCAGAACGAGTCTGGCGTTGCCCCTGAACGTCTCCAGTGCACCGATATCCTTTGCCGATGAAGCTATCTCGACCACCCTGTCGAACCTGGTGTCGCCGGCCACGGTTACATTGTTTATCCCTGCACTTCTTAAAAGGCTCTCCGACTTCTGGTCCTGCACAAAAATATAGGTGAAGCAGGAGAGCATCTTCCTGAAGAATCCTCCGTACCAACTAAAAAAATGCTGACCCGGCCTGAAGATTCCGGATATAAGATAAAGAGGTATGCTCTTCCTCCTGACCTCGGAAATGTAATTATTCCAGAACTCATATTTTACAAAGATGACTGCCGAGGGATTTGCAGCTTTAACAAATCTTTCAGCGTTCCCGGGTGTATCGGGAGGGAGATAGCATACATAATCGGCACCAATGTAATTCTTTCTTATCTCATAGCCGGAGGATGAAAAAAAGGACAGGATAATCCTGCTTTGCGGCTCCCGGCTCCTAATTTCCTCTATCACCGGTCTCCCCTGCTCAAATTCCCCCAGTGAAGCGCAGTGCACCCAGATATTCTTACTGCCGGCACCTGCCCTTTCCTTCAGCTTTTCTTCCCAGTCTTTCCATCCCTTCACCATGAGCCGCACCTTTGAGTTGAAAGGCGACAACAGCCTCACCGCGAGGATAAACAAAAGGATTCCGGAATTGTATAGAAACTTCATCTGGCAATTTGAGGCGTCAAAGGTAATAAATATGAAAGAAAAGAATCAAAAAAAATGAGCCTTGGTGCTGGTTGCTGGTTGCGGGTTGCCAACTACTAACTTACCCTGCCTGCTATAACGCCGTTTTGTAAATTCGTGCTATTTTTGTAATACATTGCGCCTGAAATGATAAGATTAATAGCCCTGATTATCTCAATAGTCCTCCAGATCATAGCTGCCTCCATAGCACTCCGGTTTATGAAGCTTACCAAATACCGGCTTTCATGGATACTGCTGTCCATCTCATTCGTTTTCATGGCTCTCAGGAAAATCTTCCAGCTCTTTGAGTTTTTCAGGGGAACACCGTCGTATACATGGCAGATGATTGACTACTGGCTCGATGTGATTATCTCCTTCATGATAATAACCGGGGTGGTTCTGATAAGGGAACTATTTTATTCTTTTAAGCGTGCCGACATCGACAGGATGAAGTCGGAGAAAAGGGTGATCAGCGCAATAATTAATACGGAGGAAAATGAGAGGAAACGGTTTGCAAAGGATCTTCACGACGGGCTGGGTCCCATCATGTCGACGGTTAAGATGTCACTGTCGGCCCTTGGCGGAAGGATCACCGACCCGACTGACACCGTGATCCTCAACAATACAAATCATCTCATCAACGAAGCCATCAACACACTTAAGGACATCTCGAACAATCTCAGTCCGCATATACTGTCGAACTTCGGTGTCTCCAGCGCTCTGTCGGCCTTCATTGCCAAAATTAACCAGACAAGGGCCATTGAGATAGAATTCAAGTCGAACATGGAGAACAAAAGGATCGATCCTGAAAAGGAAGTGGTTATGTATCGGGCTGCCTGCGAACTAATTAACAATTCAATAAGGCATTCCGGAGCGTCAAAGATCGAGATCGAACTGAACAAGCTTGAAAAATTCATTACCTTGCAGTTTTACGACAATGGACGCGGGTTCGATACAGGCTCGCTCGGCAATGAGGATAATGAGAAAGGCATGGGGCTGTCGAACATTGAAACACGTGTAAAGTCGGTCGATGGCGTCTTCATCCTCGAAAGCAATCCGGGAAAAGGCACCAGCGCCCTTATCAAAATGATTGAATAAGCTTCGAATGGAAAAAATCAGAATAATAATAACTGACGATCACCAGCTTTTCCGGAACGGACTGAAGATTCTTCTGAACGCCTTCCCCGAATTTGAGGTCACCGGTGAGGCCTCAAACGGCGAGGAGTTCCTCAAGCTGATCAGGGATACTTGCGCCGACGTTGCTCTGATGGATATCAACATGCCTGAGATGGACGGGATCGAAGCTACCCGGAAAGCCCTGAAGATCTGTCCCGAAATCAACATTATCGCCCTGTCGATGTACGGCGAGGAGGAATATTACTACAAAATGGTGGATGCCGGCGCCAAGGGTTTTGTCCTCAAGGATTCCGATATTTCGGAAGTTAAGGAGGCCATCCTTACAGTGAACAATGGAGGCAGCTTTTTCTCCCAGGAACTTCTTTACCATGTCATTCAGAAGATAAAGCACCGTGAAAACGAAAGCAAGTCAGCCAACCTTTCAAAGAGGGAAAAAGAGATCCTGCTGAAGATCTGCGAGGGCCTTTCGAACCAGGAAATAGCTGAAAACCTGTTCATCAGCAAGCGCACCGTCGACAAGCACAGGGCCAACCTGCTGGGCAAAACAAACTCCAAAAACACTGCCAGCCTGATTCTTTTCGCAATCAGGCACAAACTAATCGAGATATAATCCCGTTCTCTAGTAAATAAAAGAGAACTAAATGAGTGAGTCGTCAACTCTCGGCAGGAAAGGGGAAGACCTTGCTTTGTCATTTCTGCAGAACAATCGCTACAAGATCAGGAACAGAAACTGGAATGCCGGGAAGCTGGAGGTCGATATCATCGCCGAGACTGAGGACTTTATTGTTTTCGTCGAGGTAAAAACACGGTCCGAAGATTTTCTGGAGTCGCCGCAGGATGCGGTAACAAAGCAGAAGCAGAGGTCGTTGGTCCTGGCCGCCGATACTTACATAAGGTGGTTTGACATAAGCAAGCCTGCGAGATTTGATGTGATAACAGTTCTTGCAAAAGGACAGACAGTGACGATCGAAAAACATATAGAAGATGCGTTTTATCCAACGCTGAGGTAAGCATGAAGCATGGATTCGGAATTATAGGAGCAGGTTCGATAGCCGAGGTCCACGCGAGGGCCATTGATACCCTCATGGATGCTGAGCTGGTTGGTATCTTTGATCACAATCCGGGAAAAACTCAGTCATTCAGCACTAAATACAATTGCAGAGCCTTTGAATCGGTTGAGGAGCTCTGTAATGACGACGGGATCGACATGGTCTGTATCTGTACCCCGTCAGGTAAGCATCTCGAACCCGCCCTTGCCGCCATTACTGCCGGAAAGCACTGCATCGTCGAGAAACCACTTGAAACAAGCATTGAGCGCTGCGACAGGATTATCAATGCCGGCATAAAACACAACGTGCTGGTGTCGGGCATATTCCCGATGAGGTTCAGCAGGGTAAACACAGAACTCAAAAAAGCCATCGACCAGGGACGCTTTGGGAAGATGGTGATGGGCGATGCCTATGTCAAATGGTTCAGAACCCCTGAATACTACAAAGAAGTAAGATGGAGGTCCGACCTTGCTGCCAGCGGAGGAGGGGCCGTTATGAACCAGGCCATTCATTCGGTCGATCTCCTGAGATGGTTCATGGGAAAGGTGTCGGCGGTATGTGCATTTTCCGGACTGGTTGGTCATGAAGGCATTGAAGTGGAAGACGTTGCTTCAGCAACTCTTAAGTTCGAGAACGGGGCCGTCGGAGTCATTGAGGCCTCAACAGCCGTCAATCCCGGCTTCTACAGGAGGATCGAGGTGCTAGGCACAAAGGGATCAGTGGTGATTGAAGAGGAGAAACTGCTTACATGGAAATTTGATGAAGAGACAGAGGATGATGAAAGAATAAGGCAAAAATACTCCGGAAGCAATATGACCGGAGGAGGAGTGTCGGATCCAAAAGCAATAAGCGACCTGGGGCACATCCGCCAGCTTCTCGACATAATAAAGGCCGTTGATAACGGCCGTTCACCTGCCGTCGACGCCCTCGAAGCAAAAAAGGCCGTTGAACTGGTGCTTGCGATTTATTCAAGCGCAAAGAACAAGAGGATTGTTTATCTCTGATACTTTATTGTAAAAAGGCCTTATTGGAGAGCCATCAGGTTGCAGCCCCTTATGTCGGTGTTGTCAATTCTTCCTGATATCTCAAAAGCCCCGTCTTCATAAAGCCGTCCGTAATCGCCGGCAGCAAGGAAAGAACAGGAATAATAATTTGCCAGATCGATTATGTTTACACCGCCTGCCCTTCCCTCTTCATCGCTTACATCGAGCGGGTCGTGAGGATCCCGTATCAGTATCTTCATCCATGGCGGGCACCTGAAGATACCGTTTCCGTCTGAATAAGCCTGGCTGAGAAGTTCCGTCATCCCGTATTCCGAATGTATGACCGGAACATTCAGCTTGGCTGTAAGAATACTGTGCAGTTCATCCCTGGTGATCTCCTTTCTGCGTCCCTTCATTCCGCCTGTCTCCATGACTATTGTCCCCGAAAGGTCGGGCGCCAGATCGTTCGCCATGTCGAGCAGGGCAAAACTGACTCCCATCAGGAATTTTTTCCTGCCGTCAGTCCTGACTGATTCAAGCATAGCAGCAAGCTCTGACGTTCTTCCCTCATAGAAGCCGCTCTCGCCGCACCCGCTTTCCCCGATCAGTCCCTCCATCATTGCCACCAGCGACGAACCGGGCCGTTCGGTATATGAAGGCAGAAGGGCAGCGATAACATATCCGGAAGGATTTCCGTAAAAATGACTGAAGGAAGTAAGATAACTCAGCCTGTATAGTTCAGGGTCGTGGACATAGTGCCGTCCGGGTTCAGCACCTGTTGTCCGGCTGCTTTCAAAGACAAGTCCTGCAGAAAGGTTACCTGATATCACCCTGTGGCTTTTAAAGAACTCTACGGGAAGGAAGGGGATCTCCCTTATATCATTGATTTCATCGGGATTAAGGCCAAGGGCGGAAACAAAGCTGCCATAAACAGGGTTCATGGCAGCCTGGAACCTGAATATTTCGAGTGCTGCGGATGAGAATGATCCGGGATCCTTGATTTCAAAAATTCTGTCAGGGAGGGTTCCTGTCATTTCCCCGGAAAGGTTAGCGTTCCGTCAGACTGGTATTCCCATTCGAAGGTGCATTCGGCAAAAGGCTTTATATCGCCGGGTTCGGTTCTTGTCGAAATGATCCTCATCTTGGCGTAGTGATCATTTCCTGATGTTCTGCTACCTGCCCTGTAAATCCAGACCTGGTTTTCCGCTAAAGGCATCGCCAGTCCGGCCCACTGGCTTTCAGCTATCGTGGCCGAAGTAAGGTTGCCGAAAGCGGTTCTGGCTGAGGCTTCATCAGTGTATTCTCCCGCCAGGTAGAATGAGTTCCTTTCGTTTTCGGTCATGAACAGAATGCTGGTGCCATCGCTGTCGACCGTTACGTCGGGTCTGGGAGTATCTCTTGTCGTCACCTTCTTTGCCTGGGAAAACAGGAAGCCGTAGACATAATATGTAGTGGATCCCAGGGTAGTGGTATTATCGATGGTTACCGTACCTCTGGTGTCGGGCGTTTCATCCTTTTGGCAGGAGCCTGCAAGGAGAAGCGTCAGTATCAGAACCGGAAGCAGAATTTTCATATCGGGTTATTCCCCTCTGATAGCTGTTATACCCGGGAGTTTTTTGCCTTCCATGTATTCGAGCATTGCCCCGCCGCCTGTTGAAACATAGCTTACCTGATCAACCAGTCCGTTCTTGTTGATGGCTGCAACCGAGTCGCCGCCGCCAATAAGGCTGAATGCACCTTGCCGGGTGGCTGCTGCGATTGCTTTGGCTATTGCTGTTGTCCCCTTCGAGAACTTTTCCATTTCAAAAACGCCCATCGGACCATTCCAGAGGATGGTTTTTGAATTTCCTATCACAGCCGAGAATTCCTCAATGGCTTTTTCAGCAATATCCAGTCCGAGCCATCCGTCGTCGACAGCGTTTGAAGCGGTGACTTTTGTCTCGGCCTCATTATCGAATTTGTTGCCATTAAGGCTGTCGACAGGGAGGTACAGGTTCACGTTCTTTTCCTTTGCCTTTTTCAGGATCTCCAGAGCGAGATCAAGTTTATCCTCTTCGCAGAGCGAGTTTCCTATCTTACCGCCCTGTGCCTTGATGAAGGTGTAGGTCATTCCGCCGCCGATGATCAGGTTATCGACCCTGTTCAGCAGGTTCTCGATAAGCATGATCTTGTCGGAAACCTTTGCGCCGCCCATTATTGCGGTGAATGGTCTCTGGGCCTTGTTCAGCACCTTGTCCATGGCTTCGAGTTCGCTGTTGATAAGGAAGCCGAACATCATCTTATCCTTCGGGAAGTAGTCGGCAATTACGGCTGTGGTTCCGTGAGCCCTGTGGGCTGTTCCGAAAGCATCGTTCACATATACATCGGCATAGCCTGCAAGTTTCTTCGCGAAATCTTTCTGCCTGGCTTTCAGTTCGGTTTTGGCAGCTTTCTTTTCCTCGTCTGTTGCCGTATCGGGAAGAATTGGTTTTCCTTCCTCCTCGGGATAGAACCTCACGTTTTCAAGAAGCAGGACATCACCCGGCTTAAGGGCGGCAGCCATTTTTGCGGCTGATTCGCCGGCGCAGTCGTCTGCAAAAAGTACCGTCTGGCCAAGATGTTTTTCAAGAACCGGAAGAACGGGTTTAAGGGAATATTTAGGCATTACACCCTGAGGGCGGCCAAGATGCGACATCAGAATTGCCGACCCCCCCTCGGAAGTAATTTTCCTTATCGTGCGAAGGGCTCCCCTGATACGAGTATCGTCCGTAACTGCCAGTGTTGCCTTGTCAAGAGGTACGTTGAAATCGACTCTGACGATTGCTTTAACTCCCTTGAAATTGAAATCCTGAATCATTTTCATAGACATATCATTTTTAATTAACTTACTTTTTCCATCTGCAAACCTACATTATTTTTGGGAAATCCTGTTCAGGGCCGGGGGAGTAATTCATGTTTTCTCTTCTTGAAAGTTTAACTAAATTTGAGAAAAAAATTATGGCAAAGATTACATTAAAGGGAAATCCCATAAACACATCGGGTGATCTTCCGGAGAAAGGGCAGAAAGCTCCTGACTTCACCCTCGTCAAATCAGATCTTGGTACTTTGAGTCTCTCCGAACTTGCAGGGAAAAAAGTCCTTCTCAGCATCTTCCCGAGTCTCGAGACCTCCGTATGCGCGACAGCGCTACGTAAGTTCAACAAGCATGCTGCAGAAAAGTCAGATGTTGCGGTTCTGGCAATTTCCAAGGACCTTCCTTTTGCTCACGGCCGTTTCTGTTCGACCGAAGGCATATCAAACCTTACCACTCTTTCAGGATTCCGCGACACTGAATTCGGGAAGCTGTATGGCGTCGACATTGTTGACGGTCCCATGGCCGGGCTCTACGCAAGAAGCGTGGTGATACTGGACGAAAACGGCAAAGTAATTTACACCCAGTTGGTCCCTGAAATTGGCCAGGAGCCCGATTACGATCAGGCCCTTGCCGTCCTGTAATACTGAATTCAACCGAACGGAATGAAATTTTCGGAGATCCCGGGGCAAAGAGAGACTATTGGCAGGCTGATAAGCACGGTGAAGTCGGAAAGGGTGAGTCACGCTCAGTTATTAACAGGGCCAGAAGGCTGCGGGAACCTTGCCCTTGCCCTCGCCTATGCCCAGTACGTAAGTTGTGAGAACAGATCGGGTGTTGATTCATGCGGAACCTGCAAGTCGTGCGTGAAGTATGAAAAAATGATCCATCCAGATCTTCATTTCGTCTTTCCGGTTATTAAAAAAGACACCGACCCGGTCAGCGACAAATTCATCGACAAGTGGAGGGAGTACGCCGCTGTCTCTCCTTATTTCAGCCTTACAAAATGGCTCCATTACATCGGAGCCGGAAATGCCCAGGGCCTTATATTCACTTCGGAGGCGGCGGAGATACTCCGTAAGCTGACTCTCAAGTCGTATGAATCGGATTTCAAGGTGATGATAATTTGGCTTCCCGAAAAGATGCATCAGGTGACTGCCAACAAGCTCCTCAAGCTGATAGAGGAGCCACCCGAAAAGACTCTTTTCCTGCTTGTATCAGATGAGCCCGACAAGATTGTCCCGACAATAATATCGAGGTGCCAGCTGGTCAGGATACCTTCATTCAGTCCATCTGATCTCTCGTCGTATCTCATAGAGAAGTTCAGGATTCACAAAGGCAGGGCCGACGACATAGCCAGGGTGTCTAACGGCAATATAATCAGGGCCATCGAGTTGTGCGAGAATGAAGATTCATCGTTCCAGGACCTCGATCGTTTCAGGTCGCTGATGAGGTACGTATGGAAGAAGGACGTTCTTTCCCTGATCGCCTGGTCGGAAGAGCTGTCGGCCATTGGCAGGGAACCGCAGAAGAGATTTCTTACTTTCTCACTCCATCTTTTCAGGGAGAACCTGATGATGCACCTGGGGCAGGAAAAGAATGGTCTGGTTTACCTGACCGGGGAGGAAGAGGCCTTTTCGGTGAATTTCCATCCTTTCATCAATGAAGAGAACATAAATACCTTTGTGGAAGAATTCAGTCTGGCACATTCCCATATCGAAGCGAACGGGAATGCCAAAATAGTATTCCTCGACCTTGCTCTCAGGCTGATAGGTCTGTTCCGCCGCTGAACAGGCAGAAGGTTGTTGAAATTGATGCAATTATTAACTATTTTTGCGGGATTAATCTGAGGAGGAGTCTGAAATGCAGGAGAACGAAGATTTGTCATCGGTTCACGGAGATGAGCCCAAAATGCCGATTATCATATATAAGCCGGGATGTAACAAGCTTGATGCATTCGACTGGCTGAAGGATCTGCCGTTTGTCCCGGATGAGAATGATGTTGTTGAGATCAGGTTCAAGAATACAAGGAAAGGATTTTACAGGAATGCAAATGCACTCAGGCTGGAGATAGGTGATGTTGTTGCGGTTGAAGCCTCACCCGGACATGATATCGGGAGGGTTTCGATGGTAGGGCCGATTGTGAATGAACGGCTGAAAAGGCTTAAGGTGCAACCCTCTTCCGACGACATGAAGAAGGTCTACAGGAAAGCCAAAGCCGTGGATATTATAAAATGGGAGGAGGCCAAGAAGCTGGAAACGCCGACCATGCTGAGATCGAGACAGATTGCCTACGACCTGAAGCTCAACATGAAGATAGGGGATGTGGAGTACCAGGGCGACAGGACCAAAGCTATCTTTTACTACATCGCCGACGAACGCGTTGATTTCCGCCAGCTCATCAAGGTGCTTGCGGAGGAGTTCCGCGTAAGGATCGAGATGCGCCAGATTGGCGCC
>JAFGXK010000214.1 GCA_016936695.1 Bacteroidales bacterium
ATGCTCAAGCTGGGCCACATGGTTGATGACAAGATGCATGCCCGTTCAATAGGGCCCTACTCCCTCATCACTCAGCAGCCGCTGGGCGGAAAAGCACAGTTCGGAGGTCAGCGCTTCGGAGAAATGGAAGTATGGGCTCTCGAAGCATTCGGCGCCGCCCATATCCTTCAGGAAATTCTTACAATTAAATCGGACGATGTTATCGGCCGTGCAAAGGCTTATGAGTCAATAGTCAAGGGTGAACCGATGCCTCAGCCAGGTATACCCGAATCACTGAACGTACTGTTGCACGAATTGAGAGGACTGGGACTGAGCGTCATTCTTGACTGATCAACCTCTTTTATTATTTTAATTAAAGGACAAATAAATTACAGTATATGTCATTCAGAAGAGATAACAAAACAAAAACAAGTTACTCGAAGATTTCTATTGGTCTCGCTTCACCGGAGGAGATACTCGATCGTTCAAGCGGCGAGGTGCTGAAACCTGAAACAATCAATTACAGGACCTACAAGCCTGAACGTGACGGACTCTTCTGCGAAAGGATATTCGGACCGGTTAAGGATTACGAATGCCACTGCGGAAAATATAAAAGGATAAGATACAAAGGAATCGTGTGCGACCGCTGCGGCGTCGAAGTTACCGAAAAGAAGGTCCGCCGTGAGAGAATGGGACATATATCGCTTGTGGTTCCTATAGCCCACATCTGGTACTTCCGGTCCCTGCCCAACAAAATCGGCTATCTCCTTGGCCTGCCGACCAAAAAGCTCGATTCAATTATCTATTACGAAAGATATGTGGTAATCAACCCGGGAATCAAGGCAGCCGATGGAATTAAATACCTTGATTTCCTTACCGAGGAGGAATACCTTGAAATAACTGAATCACTTCCCAAGGAAAACCTTTATCTCGAGGATACACATCCCGATAAGTTCGTTGCCGATATGGGAGCTGACGCTCTCTATAAACTGCTTGGCAGGATCGATCTTGACGAATTATCATATACCCTTCGTCACAGGGCTAATACGGAAACTTCACAGCAACGCAAGAATGAGGCGCTGAAAAGGCTTCAGGTTGTCGAGGCATTCAGGGATTCAAAAAATGTAAATAAACCTGAATGGATGATAATAAAGGTGGTTCCTGTAATTCCCCCTGAACTGAGGCCTCTTGTACCTCTCGACGGAGGCCGTTTTGCAACAAGCGACCTTAACGACCTTTACAGAAGAGTCATAATAAGGAATAACCGCCTAAAACGGCTGATAGAGATCAAGGCTCCGGAAGTGATCCTGAGAAATGAGAAAAGGATGCTTCAGGAAGCTGTCGACTCATTATTCGATAACTCCAGAAAGGCCAATGCAGTCAAAACTGATGCCAACCGCCCCCTGAAATCACTTAGCGACAGCCTCAAGGGAAAACAGGGCAGGTTCCGTCAGAACCTCCTGGGAAAAAGGGTTGACTACTCCGCACGTTCGGTCATTGTAGTCGGACCGGAACTCGATCTTCACGAATGCGGTCTGCCCAAAGATATGGCTGCTGAGCTTTATAAACCTTTCATAATAAGGAAACTGATTGAACGCGGAATCGTAAAGACCGTCAAATCAGCCAAGAAAATTGTTGACCGCAAGGACCCGGTAGTCTGGGATATCCTCGAGAACGTTCTCAAGGGCCATCCGGTTATGCTTAACCGTGCCCCCACTCTTCACAGATTGGGCATTCAGGCCTTCCAGCCGAAACTTATCGAAGGAAAAGCTATTCAGCTTCACCCGCTCGTCTGTACGGCATTCAACGCCGACTTCGACGGCGACCAGATGGCTGTTCACCTCCCGCTTGGTAACGCTGCCGTGCTTGAGGCACAGATGCTTATGCTTGCATCGCATAACATCCTGAACCCGGCCAACGGAGCTCCGATAACCGTGCCTTCACAGGATATGGTTCTCGGCCTTTATTATATTACAAAGGGAAGGAAGAGTACTCCCGAAGATAAAGTAAGGGGTGAAGGACTGACATTTTACTCACCTGAAGAGGTTAATATCGCCCATAATGAAGGAAAAATCGACCTTCATGCCTATATAAAGGTAAAAGTTAACGACAGGGTTGACGGAGAGCTTGTTAACCACCTGGTCGAGACTACCGTAGGAAGGGTGATCTTCAACCAGTTTGTCCCGGAAGAGGTTGGGTTTATTAATGAGATCCTTACAAAGAAATCACTCAGGGATATAATCGGCAGGGTATTGAAATTATCAGGCACAGCAAAAACTGCTGCATTCCTCGATGCCATCAAGAATCTTGGGTTCAACTCGGCATTCCGCGGAGGTCTTTCGTTCAACCTCGATGATGTGATCATCCCCGAGGAAAAAACTAAATTCGTGACCGAAGGCTATGAGCAGGTTGAGGAAGTGCTGAGTAACTACAGCATGGGGTTCATAACCAACAACGAACGATATAATCAGATAATTGATATCTGGACACATGTCAATGCACGACTGACCCAGTCGCTGATGAAACAGCTGTCAAACGACAAGCATGGTTTCAATTCAGTTTTCATGATGCTCGACTCGGGCGCAAGGGGATCAAAGGAACAGATCCGACAGCTTTCAGGTATGAGGGGACTTATGGCAAAACCACAGAAATCAGGTGCCACAGGTTCAGAAATCATCGAAAACCCGATCCTGTCAAACTTTAAGGAGGGATTATCAGTTCTGGAGTACTTCATTTCAACTCACGGCGCCCGTAAAGGTCTTGCCGATACCGCCCTTAAAACGGCTGACGCCGGCTACCTGACACGTCGTCTGGTTGATGTTTCCCAGGATGTCATTATCAATGAGGAGGACTGCGGAACTCTCAGAGGCCTGGTTGCAACGGCTATCAAGAAAAATGAGGAAGTCGTTGAGTCGCTTTACGAAAGAATTCTAGGACGCACCACTGTCCACGATGTTTTCCATCCTCTTACCGGCGATCTTATAGTTGAAGCCGGTCAGGAACTGACTGAAGATCTCGCGAAAAAGATAGAGGATTCTCCTATCGAGCAGGTTGAAATCCGTTCAGTACTGACATGCGAATCGAAGAAGGGTGTCTGTGCAAAATGCTACGGCAGGAACCTTGCTACCGGCAGAATGGTACAGAAAGGTGAGGCAACAGGTGTGATTGCAGCCCAGAGTATCGGTGAGCCGGGTACACAGCTTACGCTGCGTACTTTCCACGTCGGAGGTACTGCATCTAATATTACAACTGAATCGCGCCTTGTTGCAAGGTACAGTGGTATTGCCGAGATTGAGGAACTCAGATCGGTCCCCAAAAAGGATCTCGAAAAGGGAGAGGTTGATATCGTCATTGGTCGTCTTGCTGAAATGAGAATTATAGACAAGAAAACCGGAATTGCGCTTACAACCCATACTATACCCTATGGCTCAAGATTGTATATCAAGCCCGGACAGGAAGTTGAGAAAGGAAAACTGATCTGCGAATGGGATCCGTTTAATGCCGTTATTATTGCTGAACTCGGCGGGAAAGTTGCTTACGATCACCTTATCGAAGGTGTAACCTTCAGAGAGGAATCTGATGAACAGACCGGTTTTAAGGAAAAGGTTATAACAGAGAGCAGGGATAAAACCAAAAACCCTGGTATCAAGATACTTGGCCCCGACAATGAAGAACTAAGGCTTTATAACCTGCCTGTCGGAGCTCATCTTGTTATCGAGGCAGGAAGAAGAGCCGAACCTGGTGAAGTGCTGGCCAAAATTCCTAGGGCAGTCGGAAAATCAGGCGATATAACCGGAGGTCTGCCAAGAGTCACGGAATTATTCGAGGCACGCAACCCTTCAAACCCTGCAATCGTATCTGAAATCGATGGTGAGGTTACTTTCGGAAAAATAAAGAGGGGAAACAGGGAGATAATCATCAGGTCAAAAACCGATGAGATTAAAAAATACCTTGTTCCGCTGTCAAAACAGATACTTGTTCAGGAAAACGACTATGTAAAGGCCGGTGTTCCTCTTTCTGATGGTGCTGTAACGCCGTCGGACATTCTGGCCATCAAGGGCCCGACAAAGGTTCAGGAGTATATTGTAAATGAAATTCAGGAGGTGTACAGGCTTCAGGGTGTGAAGATAAACGATAAGCACTTTGAGATCATTGTCCGCCAGATGATGAGAAAAGTCGAGATCGTTGATCCGGGCGATACTAAATTTCTTGAACGCCAGATCGTTGACAAACTTGAATTCATGGATGAGAACGACTGGATCTATGGCAAAAAATATATTGTCGAATCCGGCGATTCCCAGACCCTTCGTCCGGGTATGATAGTGACAGCCAGGAAACTAAGGGACGAGAATTCACTCCTCAAGCGCCGCGACCTCAGGGTTGTTGAAGCAAGGGATGCCGTTCCGGCCACATCAAACCAGGTCCTTCAGGGGATTACCAGAGCAGCTCTTCAGACAAACAGCTTCTTCTCGGCAGCCTCCTTCCAGGAGACCACCAAGGTGCTTAACGAAGCAGCTATACTCGGAAAGATCGATAAGCTTGAAGGATTGAAGGAGAACGTGATCGTTGGTCACCTTATTCCTGCCGGTACCGGTCAGCGCCAGTACAACAGCATTATAGTCGGCTCTCTCGAAGATCTGGAAAATCTTACTGATGCACAGTTTGAAACAGTACCGGAAGTCAGGAAAGTAAACTAAAATATTTGCATATCATGTCAGATCCTAAAAATCCCAATCAGATCAATATTGAACTGAGTGAGGAAGTGGCTCAGGGCATCTATTCAAACCTTGCCGTTATCACACATTCGGCCTCCGAGTTCGTGATCGACTTTGTCAGAATCATGCCCGGTATTCCAAAAGCCCAGGTGAAGTCGAGGATTATACTTACACCTGAGCATGCAAAAAGGCTGGTGACTGCACTTGAGGATAATATAGCCAAGTATGAAGCTGTACATGGTAAGATAAAGGATGTCAAGGGCTCCACTCCTTTGCTGCCCATGAACTTCGGAGGTCCGACAGCACAGGCCTGAGATAGGTTATTATAAGTCCTGTGAAGGAATTTAAAATATCTTTCATTGGTGCGGGAAAAGTTGCTGGTGCATTGTGCCGACAGTTGCACAGCGAAGACTTCAGCATCAGGAAAATAGTGTCAGCGACCGGGTTAAGAGGCAAATCCCTCGCCCGGTCGTGTAACGCTGAATGGTCTCAAACCGCTGAGTTCAACAGCGACGAAGACCTTATCATTGCAGCTGTACCGGATGATCGTCTGCCATGGATCCTTCATAACATCCTTTGCCCCGCAAAAACAATTGTGGCTCATACTGCAGGAAGCATCGGTCTCGATGTTTTCCCTGCATCAATTAAGAACAAAGGAGTTTTTTACCCTCTTCAAACCTTCTCGGAAAACAGGCTTATATCATTTAAAGAACTGCCTTTTTTTCTGGAAGCCTCCGATTCGTCTGTCCTGCAAACTCTCCGAAAGGTTGCACTGAGACTCGGTGCAAAGGTCTATGAAACTTCAACCGACCAGCGTAAAATGCTTCATCTGGCAGCGGTTTTTGCCTGTAATTTCACCAATCACATGCTCTCAGCCGGAAAAACCATCTCCGGCAAAGCGGGATTTTCCTTCGATATTCTCAAGCCTCTTATAAATGAAACAATAATTAAGGCATTTGATAACGGTCCGGAGTACTCCCAGACAGGCCCCGCCTTCAGAAATGACACAGGCACTATTAAAAGACATATTGATTTGCTATCTTTCTCTCCCGAACTTCAGGGAATTTACAGGGAAATAACCCAATCAATTATAAAACTATACAACAACGATTCTGATGACCAACTTTAAGGAAGACCTTACCAGGGTAAAGGCTTTTGTGTTTGACATCGACGGGGTCATGTCGCTGCAGACAGTCAGCCTGAATGCCTTCGGTGTGCCTAACCGTACGGTTAATTTTCGTGACGGATATGCCATTCAGCTCGCAGTAAAAAAGGGTTATCACGTCGGAATCATTTCGGGCAGCAATGCAAAGGAATACATCAGAAGACTTAAGGGTTTGGGCGTTACCGATATTTACCTCAACAGCCGGGCAAAGACGGAACACTTCAATAATTTCTGTTCGAAACATAAAATTCAGCCGTCGGATGTAATGTATATGGGTGACGACATTCCGGATTACGGAGTCATGAAACTGGCTGGAGTGCCTGTCTGCCCTGCCGATGCCGACAGTGAGATCAAAAAGGCTGCATTATACATATCCGACAAAAGGGGAGGGGAAGGATGTGTAAGGGATGTGATCGAACAGGTTATGCGCTTGCATAATAACTGGATGGATAATGATGCTTTCAGCTGGTAACCGATGAAGACATTTCTGAAACTTGTTCGCTGGCCAAACCTGCTTATTGTAGCCTTTACAATGATCCTGATGCGCTATGCGGTGATTGAGCCGGTAATCAGCAAAATTACCGTGTCCATTATCGGGGTTACCGGGGAAATGACACCCCTTTCGCTTAAATTTCTGTGGTACGACTTCCTTATATTAATCCTGGCCACTGTCTGCCTGACTGCAGGAGGTTATGTGATCAACGATTATTTTGACATCAGAACCGACCTTATAAACAGGGGAGAGGTTATTGTGGGCTCAAAAGTGCCAAGAAGACAGGCCATGTTATGGCACAACATTCTCAACATCATTGGAGTGGCAGCTGGTTTCTATATCTCCTGGAAAGCCGGATACTTCTGGATGGGAATGTTATTTCTTATTGTCTCGGGATTGCTTTATTTCTATTCCGCAAGTTATAAACGGCAATTTCTTGTCGGAAATCTCGTAGTGGCTGTACTCACGGCAATGGTCCCCCTTCTTGTGGTCTTCTATGAATGGCCCGCCCTGTACAGGTATTATGAGGTTAATGCCTTTTCATCGCCCGATGTAAACATAATATTTTACTGGGTCGGCGGTTTTGCCCTGTTTGCCTTCATGACTACCCTGACAAGGGAAATAATCAAGGACATCGAGGACTTTGAAGGCGATATGGCTTACGGCCGGAATACGGTCCCGGTTGTTACAGGTGTTTTTACTGCCAGAATCATTGCTATTATACTGACAGCAGTAACAATAGTGATGCTTTATGCAGTCTGGAACCTCTTTCTCAACGATAAGATAACCCTTATATATATTTCTGTTGCTGTTGTCGTTCCGCTAGCCATTGTTATATACCGGTTGATTCTCTCTCCCGGAAAAAGTCAGCTTCATTCCGCAAGCACTCTTATGAAAATCGCCCAGTGTTCGGGAGTCCTTTACTCCCTTGTGGTTAAACTGATCCTCGATTTTAATCTTATCTGACATGGGGATTGATGACATCAACAAATTCAGGATCATCCTTGGTTCCCGGTCTCCCAGACGGCAGGAACTTTTGAGGAAACTCGGCCTCCGGTTTGAAGTGGTCACAAAAGACTGGGACGAGAGCTATCCTGCTTACCTGACCGGCCCAGAAATAGCACTCTATGTAGCAGAGGAAAAAGCAAAATCATTTCTCCCGGAGATCAGGGAAACCGAGATAGTTATCACCGCAGATACGATTGTCTGGTGCGATGGGGAGGTGCTATCCAAACCCTCGGACAGGGACGATGCCCTGAGAATAATCCGGAAAATATCAGGCAGAGCCCATGAGGTGATAACCGGTGTTTGTCTTCTCTCATCAGAAAAAATGGTGTCGTTTCATTCATCCACAAGGGTTATATTCTCTGAACTTACGGATGAGGAAATAGTTCATTATATTAGCAGATATAAACCCTACGACAAGGCCGGGGCTTACGGTATCCAGGAATGGATTGGCATAGCTGCATGCAGCTCCATCGAGGGTTCTTACTTCAATGTGGTTGGCCTGCCGGCTGAGCAGGTATACCGCGAACTGAAAAAATTTGTGTCAGACCATTAAATTAAAAATTATATACTGATGAACAAGTTATTGTTTATAGTCCTTATTGTTTTTACAGTCCGGGGAAGTTATGCTTCAACATCTCCCGATGAGGGTATCTGGATACCTATCCTTATTGAAAAATACAATATTAAGCTGATGCAGGAGAAGGGATTCAGACTGTCGGCCGAGGATATTTACAGCGTCAACCGTGCCAGTATGAAGGATGCCGTTGTTAACTTTAACAGAGGTTGTACTGCAGAGTTCATCTCCGGCGACGGCCTGCTGATAACAAACCACCATTGCGGTTACGGTCAGATTCAGGATCATTCAACCCTGGAAAACGATTATCTGACAAACGGTTTCTGGGCTATGTCGCGCGACGGTGAACTGCCTAACCCGGGCGTTACGGTAACACTTCTCAAACGTATGGAGGATGTGACCGAAAAAGTTCTTCAGGGTATAACTGATGAAATGCCTGCCCAGGAACGCGATAAGCTTATCTCTTCCCGTATCGCCGACCTCCAGGCTTCAGCTGTGGAGGGAACCGGCTACAGCGCAGTTGTAAGGCCTTTTTTCATGGGAAACCAGTATTTCCTTTTTGTAAATGAAACTTTCAGGGATATCAGGCTTGTGGGAGCCCCTCCTTCAGCTATTGGGAAATTCGGCGGTGATACCGACAACTGGGTATGGCCAAGGCATACAGGCGACTTTTCGTTATTCAGGGTTTATGCCGGTAAAAACAATAAACCTGCTTCTTATTCCCCCGATAATGTTCCGTATAATCCCGGATATTACTTCCCGGTATCTTTAAAGGGAGTGAATGAGGGCGCTTTCACTATGGTCTTCGGTTATCCCGGAACAACTTCTGAATATGTGCCTTCATATCATATCGATATGGTAAAAAATCATATTAATCCCGCAATGGTGGGTATAAGGGCGAAAAAGCTTGAGATAATCGATAAGGCAATGGAATCCGATCCTCTTATCAGGATCCAGTATTCCTCAAAGAAAGCGGGAATATCAAATTCATGGAAGAAATGGATAGGAGAGATGCAGGGACTCGAAAAGATGAACACCATAGGGCAAAAGCAGGAATATGAATCCAGACTGACTGAATGGATCGGATCCGATAATAACAGAAAACTAAGGTATGGCGATATCCTTCCGGCCTACAGGGACCTTTATGAAGGACTCAAGGAGTACACATTGATCAACAATTATACCAGTGAAGTATTTAACGGAATCGAGGCTGTTGTGATGGCAAGAAGAATATATGAACTGGCATCCCTTTACAGGCAGGACCAGGCACCCGATGCTCAGATTGTCATGAAGACAAAGGAAGCCATCTCAGAATATGCTGCAGGATTTTTCAAGGACTACGACAGGGAAACCGATCAGCAATTGTTTGCAGCCATGCTTACCCTGTACGGTGAAACTCTAGATACAAAATGGCTCTCACCGGAGTATCTGAAGCTGAAAAAGCTTACAGGAGGCGACTTCAATTCCATTGCCCCTGGCTTGTATGACAAGTCGGTGTTCACCGACCAGCAAAGGTTTGATTCCTTTTTGAAAAAATTCGGAAGATCTTCTCTGAAAAAACTCGAAAAGGATCCTTTTTACAGGCTTGCAGTGGATGTTTCAAGCTTTCTTTCCGGAAATGTCCTGCCGGAACTGTCGCGCATGAACAGCGAACGCCAGAAGCTAAACAAAAGATACATGACGGCCCAAATGGAATACGATAACACAAGGATCTTCTACCCTGATGCCAATTCCACCCTCAGGGTGTCGTTTGGAAGTGTTAAAGGCTACTATTCGGAAGATGCTGTATATTTCAAGCCGGTTTCAACATTGAAAGGTATAATTGAGAAGGACAATCCTGAAATCTACGACTACAATGTGCCTGCCCGGCTGAAAGAGTTATATGCAAAGAGTGACTATGGGCGTTATGGCCGCAACGGAGAGATGCCGGTGTGTTTCATTGCAAACAATCATACTACAGGCGGAAACTCCGGAAGCCCGGTAATTAATGCCGATGGTTATCTGATAGGTATAAATTTCGACAGGGCATGGGAAGGAGTGGCCAGTGATCTGGCCTTTAATCCTGAGCAGAGCCGCAATATAAGCCTGGATATAAGATTTGCCCTGTTCATCATTGATAAATTTGCAGGGGCGGGCTACCTGCTTGATGAAATGACTATCATCGAATAAAACAGGACCTCCGGAATATTTATCAGTATGCCCTGATCTTATTCAGTTTCTCGGCGTATTTCTGATAAACTGCTTCCTGGGCAGCAATCTGCTCCTTGACCTTTTCCTGCATCCTTTCATTCCTTGGGATGTCTCCTGTTGCCTGATCAATTGAGGTATCAGCCTTGCCTATTTTTCTCTCAGCTTTTTTGACGTTCCTCTCTGCTCTCTTTTTTCGCTTCTCAAGCTCCTTTATCTGTTTTTCGAGCTCATCCTTTGCAGGCCCTTCCTCCATCGTTAAAAGCAGACTGTTTTGTTCTGCAAGTGCTGCAGTAACAGTATTCAATTCATTGTTCATAAGTATGATGTTCTCATTCTCAGTTGATATTCTGGAGTTGTTCGACTGAATGTTCTTTTGCATTCTGGATTTTTCACTCTCGAGCGATGAAAGCTCCCTCTGAAGATCTTTCAGCTTCTTTTCTTCCGCATCAGCCTGGCTCTTGGCAACATCGATGTATTTATTCTTTGCGAATTCCTTCATGAATTCCTGGGCGCTGACGAAAGCCGGGCTGCCTGTTGCACTTTCAATGTACTCGTCCTTTTTGACTTCAAAGGATGCAAAAAGCTGAAGCATCGAATCGAGCCTGACAAGCTTGCTGTAAACATTGATGTCACCGGCATCGATCTTCCTGATTCTGGCACCGAAAAGCGACATTTCGCCGTTTTCGTTGACAACTTTCGATCTTGTTCCTGATTCGATCTCCTTGATCCAGTCCTTAAGGACAACATCGAAATCTGCTTCAGGTATTGTCACCGACAGGCTTGGAAGGTATGATCTTCCTATCTGGATCGAGTCCTCTGAGAGGACTATGGGTTTCTGTGAATTTACTGCAATCAGAGGCAGTAAAGCAAAGAGCAAAACTGTAATTTTAGAATTCATGGTGTTAATTTATTTACTCAAACTTAACCACAGTTGTCTAAATATCCAAATAAATAGATAAACAGATAATCATAATAACAAATATACTAAATAATAAAAGAAGTATCAATATACTCTGGGAAATGCAAAAACCGGACCTAAGAATAATCGTACGCAATTTCAGGCCTTAATGTCATAAAATTCGGTTTTTAAATCCGATTGGAATTAAAATTTATTACCTTTCAGCGATAATCTGAGCCTATGATCAGGATAACAGCAGATGATAAAATCCCTTTCCTGAAGGGAGTTCTTGAGCCCTTTGCCCAGATTACCTATCTTCCGGGCAGTCAGATTGACAGAGATACCATAATGGATTCTGATGCACTCCTTGTGAGAACCCGGACAAAGTGCAGCTCAGATCTCCTTTCCGGTACCAGCGTGCGGTTCATCGGCACCGCCACAATCGGATTCGATCATATAGATACGGGTTTCTGCAGAGCAAACAATATCTGCTGGACAAATGCTCCCGGTTGCAATTCCTCTTCCGTCATGCAGTACATTGCTGCTGCACTTATGAGGATTTCTTCAGAGTCGGGGCTCTCACTGAGTAGATTAACTATCGGAATTATCGGCGTCGGGAATGTGGGATCAAAGGTTCAGAAGCTGGCTGAGACGCTTGGCATGAAGGTACTGTTAAATGACCCCCCGCGGCAAAGAAAGGAAAAGAAGGACATTTTCGTCAGCATTGAACAGGTACTTGAAGAATCAGATATTATCACTTTGCATGTTCCCCTGAATACCGGTGGAAAGGATAATACCTTCCACCTCATTGACGCTGATACTCTAA
>JAFGXK010000215.1 GCA_016936695.1 Bacteroidales bacterium
ATCTGCTTTATTACATTACGGACAAACTGTTCCTGGGCTCTTGAAAGGCTTCCTGTCTGCCAGAGCAAACTTGCCTTTTCAAGAAGGGGATGGAGGTACATGATAAAGGCATCTTCGATCCCGTGTTTATGGACGAACGGTTCAAGGACCCCTCTGAACTCGTGTTCATTGAACCTGATAGCTGACATCAGGACGGTTCCCGATCTGAAGCTGTTTTCCTTTTTTTCATCCAGGCTGCTTACAGCCATCACTCTGGCGGTAAGCTCATCTTCGCTCAGCGTTGCTATTTTGGATATCTTCAGGCCATTCCTGTTCAGATAGGCCACATTGAGGATCTTCTTCAGCTCAGTTTCGCTGTAAGTCCTGATATTGGAATCGGTCCTGTCGGGTTCCAGTATCCTGTATCTTTTCTCCCAAATCCTTATGGTATGGGCTTTTATTCCTGAAAAGTTTTCAAGGTCCTTTATCGAGAAAACATTCGTCCCTTCTTCCATGGCTGTCTCAATAATATGTTTATTTAAAGTGTTTTTACCCCATAATACTAACAATCAAAAAATAAGATTGTTTTCCGGTTCATAAACATTAAGTCTATATATTAAGAGGTATGCGGAATTTTCCCCGTTTCCGCTGAATCCGGCTTAAATAATCTTATTCCGGACTCTCAATCATTACCTTCCTGACAATTCTAGTCCCGTCGGCAAATCCAATGGTCACCAGGTACATTCCCCTTGCAGGTTTCTTAAGCATCACTTTGGTTGCAGAAACGGGATTAGTATACCTGACTCTGAAAATATCCTGTCCGATCATATTGGTCACTTTAACTGCTGTCATATCCCTGTCGGCCTTTATCGAAAAGCTGTTGTCTCTGACAGGTACAGGGTAAATTGTGATATTTGTTACAGGGGCTTCCCTGGTAAAGGCTTTTTGCGGAAAATTTCTGACGACATTAGTGCTATCCTTCTGGGCTTGAAGGGTTAATGGGGTGAACAATATGCAAATAAAGAGTAGAATTTGCCTCATACGCACTCTATGCCTGATACGTTTCGAAAACTGGGCTAAAGGTAGGCATTTTTATTTTTCTGATCAAAGATTTTTTCTACTCTTTCAAGGTCTTCCGGGGTGTCAATTCCCAGGCTTTCCCAGAGGGTAATGGCTGTCCTGATCCTGAATCCGTTTTCGATCCATCTGTTCTGTTCAAGCGATTCCGCTCTCTCCAGCGGGCTTCCCGGCAATGAGGTAATTTGTTTAAGGACAGCAGTCCTGTAGGCGTACAGGCCTATATGTTTATAATAAGTATGTCTGGCTGACCATTCGGCAGCAGGAGCATCCCGAAGGAAAGGGATCACCGACCTGCTGAAGTAGATTGCATTTCCCAATAGGTCGAGGACAACCTTCGGATGGTTTGGGTTGGCCAGATCCTCACCCGGTTCTGCCCTGCGAACCAGGGTGGCAATTTCAACCGAACTATCATCAAAGCACGATGCAAGCAGGGCAATCTGTTCCGGCCTGATGAATGGTTCATCACCCTGAATATTGACCACAACATCGGGAGTGAAACCTTCGAGACCGGCAATTTTCTCCGCCGCCTCAGCGCATCTGTCGGTTCCGCTCCTGTGATCCGGCGATGTCATTACCGCCTTGCCTCCAAAGCCGGTGACTGCGTCATGGATCCTCTGGTCATCAGTTGCTACATATACAGTCGGGAGTGAAAGGGAAGCCTGTTCAAATACTCTCCTGATCATTGGTTTCCCGCCTATCATAACAAGTGGTTTCCCCGGGAACCTTGTAGATGCGTATCTTGCAGGAATAATGCCTGCGATTCGGATATCTTTTGTTTTCTTCATGTCACGAATTTACGAAAATAGCATTTCCCAATGTTTCAAAAATATCTTAAATTCGCACAGTGTGAAACGGATATGAAAGATATTCAGAGCATAAAGCAACGATTCGGTATAATAGGCAACTATTCAGGGTTGAACAGGGCCTTGGATATAGCTGTACAAGTGGCGCCTACCGATCTTTCGGTGCTCATTACAGGCGAAAGCGGGACGGGCAAGGAAGCCTTTCCACAGGTTATCCATACTTACAGCGCCAGAAAACACGGACAGTACATTGCGGTTAACTGCGGAGCTATTCCGGAGGGAACGATCGACTCGGAACTTTTTGGTCATGAAAAAGGCTCATTTACCGGAGCCACAGAAAGCAGGAAAGGTTATTTTGAAGTTGCCGACGGCGGAACGATCTTCCTTGATGAAGTTGCAGAGCTGCCTCTATCAACTCAGGTCCGGTTACTCAGGGTCCTCGAGACCGGAGAGTTTATCCGCGTTGGTTCATCGAAGGTTCAGAAGACCAATGTCAGAGTCATTGCCGCCAGTAATGTTGATGTATCAAAAGCAATCGAGAATGACAGATTCAGGGAGGACCTTTTTTACAGATTGAACACGGTACCAATAAAAATTCCGCCGCTGAGGGAGAGAGGCGAGGACATCTTCCTGCTTTTCAGGAAGTTTGCTGTCGATTTTGCGGAGAAATACAGGATGCCTTCGATACGTCTGAGCAACGAGGCAAAGAATTTGCTCCTCAGCTATTCGTGGCCGGGCAATGTCCGCCAGCTCAAGAATATAACGGAACAAATCTCCATCATTGAAAGTGAGAGGGAGATTAGCTACGAGGTACTGCATACTTATCTTCCCGACTATACCGGAATCAAGCTTCCGGCTGTAATAAAAAGGGATGAAGACAAATCATTTTCATCTGAGCGGGAGATACTTTACAAGATCCTTTTCGACATGAAGAGCGATATGAACGACCTGAAGAATCTTGTTCTGGATCTGATCAAGTCGGGCGATATTGATTTAAGGTTCCATGAGAGCAACTCGGGTGTGATAAAGAATCTGATAAGAGATACTGGCAGGAGCGATGCAGTGGTAACGGCCGGAGAACCTCAGGATGTTGATTTTACTCATCATTCAAGAACCAATATCCAGGATACCGAAGAAGTGGTTGAAGAGTCGCTTTCTCTTACCGGCAAGGAGATTGAGATGATCAAGAAGGCTCTGGAGAAATACAACGGAAAGAGAAAGCTTGCAGCACAGGAGCTTGGGATTTCGGAACGCACTCTATACAGAAAAATCAAGGAATATGAAATTGAAATGTAGGAATAACCCGGGTTGTCCGGCCGGGAAAATCTGGTTGATCATCACCGGCCTGGTATTCCTGATGCAGTCGTGTGGCATATATTCCTTTTCAGGTGCAAGCACAGTTGGTTTAAGCACTGTAAGCATTCAGTATTTTCAGAACAGGGCAAGTCTTGTACAGCCGGGCTTAAGCCAGACCATTACCGATGAGCTGATTGACAAATGCAAGGCACAGACAAACCTGGCTGTTACAAACGGGCTGGGCGATGCCAATTTTGAGGGAGAGATCATAGAGTACAATACCAGGCCGCTTACGGTATCAGCCGATGCAACTGCTGCAATGAACCGGTTCACTATTGCAGTAAGGGTTAAGTTTACCAACGTGGCAGATCCCGAAAAAAGCTTTGAACAGACATTTTCCAGATATGAGGATTACAGCAGCTTGAGCAACCTGAGCGAGGTGGAAGCCGATCTGTCGGAAAATATCGTCGAAATGCTTGTTGAGGACATCTTCAACGCTGCATTCGTTAACTGGTAACGTCAATGAATAAAAGCGACTTTTTGAACCTGTTGGGTGGTAATGCTCCTGTCGACAGACAGGTTCTCGCCGAATTGAGCGAGCTGGTAAGCATATATCCTTTTTTCCAGACCGCTCATCTTCTTCTGCTGAAAGGGCTTAAGGAGAATTCAGATATCAGGTTTGAAAATCAGCTCAGGAATTCCGCTATCCACATTGCTGACCGGGAGGTGCTTTTCAACCTTCTCCAGATAGCACCTTCGATGATGGGAGAAGAGTCAGTTTCCGCAGCAGCTAATCAAACCACTTCTGAACAATTCGCTCCTGTCACCGAACCTGAACCAATTGCACCGGTTACGGAACCTGAACCAATTGCAACGGTTACGGAACCTGAAGTCTCTCAGGAGGAACCGGACGTTGAAATAGATACCCCAGCTCCGGTATCTGCTGAAGTCGATCTTGCCCAGACAGTACTTGAATCGGCATTGAACAGCCAGGACTTTATAGAGGAGATAGAGAAGGAATCGATGCCCAGGCTCCAAAAGGATCAGCCTGATACCCTGGAGAACCTTCTTGAAAGGACTGTGATCGGAACGATAGATTCAGGGACCGAAGATATTGATTATGACGGGCCCTTGTTCGTGCATGTAAAGGTTGAAGAACAGGAAGCTGCAGAGGAGGAGGAAGGAATATTCTATATGGATCCGGGATTTTCCTTTACTCCCGCAGATGAGATTATCGAATCCGAAAGTGAAATATCTGAAGAGGAGCCTGCCATACCTGACAATGACAATAAAAAGAAGATACAGGCTGATCTTATTGACAGGTTCATTATATCGAACCCGAGGATTGAACCGAAGAAGGAAAAGCAGGTTGTTCAGAATGAAGATCTTTCAAAACCGTTTACCGAGGAGCAGGGCGTATTTGTCACCGAGACACTGGCTAAGATCTATCTGACTCAGGGCTATTATTCCAAGGCAATAGATATTTATGAGAAATTATGTTTGAAATTTCCGGAAAAAAGTGATTACTTTGCGGCTCAAATTGAAAAGATAAGAGAGATCATTAAATAGCGTGTAAATGGGAATATATATTTTTGTTTCGGTCATAATCATCATTGCCTGTGTACTTCAGGTATTGATAGTGCTGGTTCAGAATTCGAAGGGAGGTGGTCTGGCTGCCAATTTCACTTCTGCCGGGCAGTCGATGGGAATTAGGAAAACTGCCGATTTTCTCGAAAAATCAACATGGACGCTTGCTGCTGCCATTCTGATTCTGTGTGTGGTTGCAACAGCTGCAATACCGCGTGGATCGGGTGCAGAACGTTCAAGAATTGAGAATTCCATTCAGAATGCTGTTGATCCGAATGCCATACCAACTCTTCCAACCGCAGTTCCAAACGAGCCTTCAACAACTCCTTCGGGCAACCAGCAGCAGCCTGAAAATTAGTCGGTTTGTAATAAAAATATTAAACAAAGTGTCAGTTTGTCATAGACTGACACTTTGTTTTTATAGTCAACATATTATTGATAATTAACAAAATAGGTCAGGATGTCATGGATTGTCAGAGAAATTGTCAGGACATGACCGATAAAATGTCGGCTAAATGCCGGCAGAGTCAGTAAAAACCTGTTTGGCATAAATTTCGCTAAAAAGAGAGTCAGAAATCAAATCATTAACTTTAAAACTAAATAAACATGGCACAAGTAAAAGGAAAGGTATTGGCTGGAAAGGTTCTTGTAAAACCTCATGAAGCTGAAGCAAAAACTGCAAGCGGGATAATCATTCCGGATTCAGCAAAGGAAAAACCTCGTCAGGGCACAGTGGTCATGGTCGGAGCTGCCAAAAAAGATGAAGAAATGGAGGTTAAGAAGGGGGATGTGGTTCTCTACGGTAAATATTCTGGTCAGGAACTAACCATCGACAATGAGGATTATCTTCTTATATCGCAGTCAGACATTCTTTTCATTCAGTAAATAACGCAAACCAATAAATTTTAAAAATATGGCAAAAGAGATTAAATTTGATATTGATGCTCGTGCTCAGCTTAAAGAAGGAGTTGATAAGTTGGCAAACGCAGTAAAGGTAACCCTCGGCCCCAAGGGTCGCAATGTGGTTCTTGAGAAGAAATTTGGTGCTCCTCATATTACCAAGGATGGTGTAACAGTGGCAAAGGACATTGAACTGTCCGATGCTTATGAGAACATGGGTGCACAGATGGTGAAGGAAGTTGCATCAAAAACAGGTGATATTGCCGGCGACGGAACCACAACGGCAACAGTTCTTGCTCAGTCAATTATCACTGTTGGTCTCAAGAATATTACCGCAGGTGCAAATCCTATGGATGTTAAAAGGGGTATCGACAAAGCAGTTGAGAAAGTTGTTGCTCATCTGAAATCACAGGCACAGGTTGTGGGCAATGATCTCAGCAAGATCGAGCAGGTTGCAAGGATTTCAGCCAATGATGATGTTGAGATAGGCAAGCTCATCGCCGAAGCAATGGAAAAAGTGAAGAAAGAAGGTGTTATCACTGTTGAGGAAGCAAAAGGCACCACTACATCAGTTGAGGTTGTTGAGGGGATGCAGTTTGACCGCGGTTATATTTCGGCTTATTTCGTTACCGACACCGAGAAAATGGAAGCTCAGCTTGAAAATCCGTTTATTCTGATTTATGACAAGAAGATCTCTTCAATGAAGGATATGCTTCCGATTCTTGAATCAACTGCCCAGAACGGCCGTCCGCTTCTTATTATTTCTGAAGATGTTGAAGGAGAAGCTCTCGCTACGCTAGTCGTTAACAGGCTCCGCGGCTCTCTCAGGGTTTGTGCCGTTAAAGCTCCGGGTTTTGGCGACAGGAGAAAAGAAATGCTTGAAGACATTGCCATTCTGACAGGGGGTACCGTTATTTCCGAAGAGAAAGGTCTGAAGCTTGAGCATGCAACCCTGGATATGCTCGGAACAGCCGAAAAAGTCACCGTAAACAAGGAAAACACAACCGTCGTTAACGGATTTGGCGACAAGGAAATGATCAAGGCAAGAGTAAACCAGATCAAGCAGCAGATGACCACCACCACTTCCGACTACGACAAGGAGAAACTGCAGGAGCGTCTTGCAAAACTGTCAGGCGGCGTTGCAGTCCTTTACATCGGAGCTGCTTCGGAAGTTGAAATGAAGAACAAGAAAGACCGTGTTGATGATTCACTTCACGCAACACGCGCTGCTATTGAGGAAGGAACAGTACCGGGCGGTGGCGTGGCATATATCCGCGCTATCGCGTCACTCGCAAAGCTCAAGGGTGACAACGAAGACCAGACAACCGGTATCGAGATCATCAAGCGCGCTATTGAGGAGCCTCTCCGCCAGATAGCTCTGAATTCAGGCAAGGAAGGTGCTGTCATCGTGCAGGCCGTCAAAGCCGGAAAGGGTGATTATGGTTACAATGCCCAGACCGATAAATTCGAGAAACTCTACGATTCAGGCGTAATTGATCCTGTAAAGGTAGTAAGGGTTGCTCTCGAGAATGCCGCTTCAGTTGCCGGAATGTTCCTTACAACCGAAGCAGTGGTTGTTGACGAGAAAGAAGAAAAACAGCCTCCGATGCCGCCTCAGGGCATGGGTGGAGGAATGCCCTATTAATAAATAATGATTTATCGAATCCACATTGTAGAGCCAAGGCATGCCTTGGCTCTACATGTTTATAATATACGTGTTTTATAATTTTATATATTTGCACCTGTTTTTCAGATTATCAGCCGGATGCACCGAATCAGAAATTTCTGTATAATAGCACATATCGACCATGGGAAAAGTACCCTGGCCGATCGTCTGCTTGAAAGAACCAATACCGTAAATGAAAGAGAATTCCAGAATCAGGTGCTCGACAACATGGATCTCGAGAGGGAGAGGGGCATAACCATAAAGAGCCATGCCATTCAGATGGAATATATCCATAACGGTGAAGAATATTTTCTGAACCTCATTGATACCCCCGGACATGTTGATTTCTCTTACGAGGTGTCCAGATCAATTGCCTCATGTGAAGGAGCGCTCCTTGTAATTGATGCGACTCAGGGTATCCAGGCCCAGACGATCTCAAATCTTTACATGGCCATCGATCACGACCTTGAGATAATCCCGGTGCTGAACAAAATGGACATGGCAAATGCAATGCCCGAGGATGTCAAGGATCAGATTGTTGATCTTGTGGGATGCAAAAGGGAAGATATAATAGAGGCAAGTGCAAAGACCGGATCGGGCATCGACATAATCCTCGAACGGATAGTGGACACTATACCTCCACCCGCAGGTAATCCCGATGCACCCCTGCAGGCACTGATTTTTGATTCAATATTCAATTCTTTCAGGGGGATAATAGCCTATTTTAAAATTGTCAACGGTACCATAAGGAAGGGAGACAAGGTTAAGTTTTTCAGTACCGGGCATGAATATGCAGCTGAGGAAATAGGTGTTCTTAAAATGAAGCAGAGTCCACGCGAAGAGATGGGGGCAGGTGATGTCGGATACATCATTTCAGGGATTAAGGATTCCTCTGAGGTCAAGGTCGGAGATACCATTACACATGTCAGGAACCCTTGTTCCCATGCTATTGCAGGTTTTGAAGATGTGAAGCCCATGGTTTTTGCGGGTATCTACCCTGTGGATGCGGACGAATATGAAGATCTGAGGATCTCGATTGAGAAGCTTCAGCTTAACGATGCATCCCTGTCATTTATCCCGGAATCCTCGGCAGCCCTTGGATTCGGATTCAGGTGCGGCTTCCTCGGGCTGCTCCACATGGAAATAATACAGGAAAGACTCGACCGTGAATTCGATATGGATGTGATCACCACGGTGCCGAACGTATCCTATAAGGTTTATACAACAAAGGGAGAAGAGATAGATGTCCATAATCCCTCGGGACTGCCTGCACTTAATTATATCGATCGTATCGAGGAGCCTTACATTGTAGCACAGGTCATCACTCAGTCAGACTATGTAGGCTCTATCATGAACCTCTGCATCGATAAAAGGGGTACCCTGAAAAATCAGGTTTATCTGACGCGCGACAGGGTTGAGCTGACCTTTGAGATGCCTCTTTCAGAAATAGTATTTGATTTCTACGACAAGCTCAAGAGCATCTCCAAGGGATATGCCTCATTTGATTACTATTACACTGCATATCAGAAAGCCGACCTTGTAAGGCTCGACATACTTCTTAACGGGGAGATGGTAGATGCACTTTCAACTTTGATATACAAAGGTCATGCCTATGATTTCGGCAGGAAGATATGCGAGAAGCTCAAGGAACTTATTCCCCGTCAGCAGTTCGATATTGCTATCCAGGCTGCCATCGGAGCCAAGATTATTTCGAGGGAAACGGTTAAGGCAGTTAGAAAGGATGTAACGGCCAAATGTTACGGTGGCGATATAACCCGAAAGCGTAAACTTCTGGAAAAACAGAAGAAGGGAAAGAAGAGAATGAGGCAGATCGGGAATGTTGAAGTACCCCAGCAGGCTTTTCTTGCTGTACTAAAACTAGACTGAACCGACCTGCAGAGATGATTTTTTTTAATAAAGGAAGGCAGTTTGAAAAAAATTATTACATTAGTTCCGGGAAAATGAAGTGTTCTTCATAAGAATCACCCTTCTATCTAACCTAGACACAATACCCTGATCTAAGAAACTGATCGGGGTATTTTTTTAGCATATAAGCCTGTAGCCCTTACCGTGTATATTAAGGATCTTAACCTCAGGGTCCTTTTTCAGGTATTTCCTCAGTCTGGTGATATATACATCCATGCTTCTGGCGTTGAAGTAGTTATCGTCGATCCAGATGTTTTTCAGAGCATAGTTCCTCTCGAGGATCTCATTCCTGTGCCTGTAAAGGAGCATGAGCAGTTCCGATTCCTTTGTGGTAAGGCTTATTTGTTGATCCTTGAAGTTCAGCAGCTGTCTTTTGCTGTCGAAAGTATATCCGCCTATCTGATGAAGTTCTTCATTCTTCACTTCAGCGACTGGTCCGGTTGTTCTTCTGAAGATAGCCTCTATTCTGTAGAGAAGCTCTTCCATATTGAACGGTTTTGTAATGTAATCGTCGGCACCAGTCTTGAATCCCTCGATAATATCATCCTCCTGATTCCTGGCAGTAAGGAAGATCACAGGTATTGACGGATCGATGTCCCTAACGGCTTTTGCGAGTGCCAGTCCGTCCATTTCAGGCATCATGATATCGAGGATGCACAGGTCGAACATTCCTGAGGAGAAATGTTCCAGGGCAGCCCTGCCATTGACGAACAGGGTTGTCTCATATTCCTTGGCCTGAAGGTAGTTCCTTAACAGGGAACCCAGGTTCCCGTCATCTTCAGCAAGCAGAATTCTCTTTTTCATTTTATTCTGTTTAAGTTTTTAAGGCAAGATAATAGGGATCAGATTCATTTCTCACCGTTTTGAGGGATGAACAAAATAAATTTTGATCCTTTACCTGTCTGGCTTTCAACCTTGATTGTCCCGTTATGTTCGTCAATAATTTTTTTTACGTAGCTTAATCCGAGTCCGAATCCTTTCACGTTATGTACATTTCCTGAGTGGACACGGTAGAATTTGTCAAATATTCTTTTCAGGTTTTCCTTGCTGATTCCTATCCCGTTGTCTTCTACTGAGATCAGCAGTCCTTTTCTGGTGTTGCGGGTTGAGACAATAATTTCCGGTTTGTCGACAGAGTATTTAATTGCGTTATCGATCAGGTTCGAAATAGCATTTAGAAGGTGGGCTTCATCAACAGGTGCAACTGAATTCTCGGCCTCCAGCTCTTTTTTGATCTTTCCTCCCCGTGCTTCAATCTGGAGTGTGAAATTATCGACCGCCTTACTGACCAGGCTGTGGATATCCATTCTGGAGAATGATAATTTTGTTTTCATTCTTTCAAAGACAGCCATCTGCAGTACTTTCTCTACCTGAAATTTGAGCCTCATGCTCTCATCTGAAATAATTCCTGAAAGGTGGCTTATGTTTTTATTCTTATCGGGAATTGACTTATCGGAAATCATCTGTGATGCCAGCGAGATAGTCGATATTGGAGTCTTGAGCTCGTGAGTCATATTGTTGATGAAGTCGTTCCTTATTTCCGACATTTTTTTCTGACGGAAGATAACGATAAAGGTACTGGTTGACAGAAGCAGCAGAAGGAGGGTAAATATGAGGGATAAGCCCGCCAGGGTTCCTATCTGCCTGAATTTGTACTGGTCTTCCTGCAGGCAGTAAAGTACCAGCTGGTTCTGGCTCGGAGCCGGATCGTTAGGGAAAAGCTGGATGATAAACTTGTTCGTTCCGGGTGCATCGGTAAATCCAGGGGTTCTCCAGATAGTTCCGAGCCTTCCCGATCTGATTGCAAATTCAAAGTCGAGATGTATGCCGGCATTGTTGAGGGCCTTTCGCAGGAGAGGATTTATTTTTTCAGGATCAATCCTGTCTCTTATGTCAGGAGTGGTCTGAAGTATCTGTTCCATTATTCTTTCCACGTAAACGATCTTGTTGCTTACCCGTTTTGAAAGCCCTGCATTTAATATCTGATCCGATGGTTCAGTGACGTCTTCCTCGGGTATGGGGGAAATATCCCTGGCAGTGATGTATATCTTCTGACCAGAGCTGGAGACTATGAAATCATTGTCGCGATTTCCGAAACCATAGACCTCGGGAAGTTTTGGATCGGAACTGTAGCCCCTGAGTCTGTTGGCAAGAGGGGAGGTGGCCGGAATAACTGCAGTTACCGAATCGGTCGATTCCGGCTCGATCTCGTCGACTATGTAATCAATGATTTCCTGCGCTTCCAGGTCAAGGACCACCGACTCAAGGGCTTTGTTTGCGTTGTAGCGGAATTGCTGATCGGTTATTTCAATAGCATTTTTAATCCAGTAAAGCTGTACCAGGATCAGGCCTGAAATGACGAAGAAGAATAATATGGCTAATAAGACTATTGTTTTCCGCTTCATACAGATACAAAAGTACTGGTATATATTGTATTAACGCCATCCTTTAACGTTCTTTAACACCACTCGCAGGATAAGACATCGGGAAGAAAGTTAAGAAATTTAACTTTTTATTAAAGTTCTGTTAATATTGATGTTTAGGAGTAAAAACATTTTTTTATTCAAAAAGTCCGTCGTATCTTTGTAAAGTGTTTGGCATGATATTTGTTTCATACGATATAGAGGTTTTTTTCATAGGTTAGGTTAGTTTTAGGGTTATCAAAAAAGAGCCGCCCCGCCCGGGGCGGTTCTTCATTTTTACCAGGCTAAGAGAGTCAGAAGAGGTATTTCAGGTTTTTATCCTTAAGCGACTTTAAATCAATATTAAAGACTCCCGTTATGGAGTCAGTTTCCCTGAGGTCTGAGATCAATTTTTCAAGGTTTTGTTCTTCTGTTGACCCCGGGATAATGATCAGGAAATCGATATTTTTAAGTTTTGGCAGAAGGAAATTTTTAAGCGACCTGTTGCAGACCAGCTGAAGGCCTGATGTCGGGTGGAATGGAGAATCAGAAAAGCGGCTGAAACGGAATTCAGCTCCTGTTTCATCCGCGAATTCAACAGGATCGATGCTTTTAAGCGAGATCCCCAGTTTCTTATTCAGCTTCAGAGAAAGCCTGTAATCTGGTTCAGGTGATACAATACCTATCAACGATGGTATATCATCATCACTTGCAGGCAGATGGAATTTTTTTATCTTACCGGTATTCCTCATCGCAATTAACTTGAACCCTAAAGTTAAGAAAAGCGTGGTAAGCTGTTGCCTGATTGTGGGAAATCTTTAATCATGGACCATGCCTTACCTGCGGCTTCCTGTTCGGCCTCTTTCTTTGATGCGCCCTGTCCTGTTCCGTAAATCTTATGGTCAATCAGCAGTATTGCTGAAAATACTGATTTTTTGAGTTTGAAATCATACTCCTCCTTGTACTCGAACGTGAGGTTGACCTTTGTTTTCTGGGTCCATTCGAATACAAGACTTTTGTAATCAGTATCGGTATCTACAATTTCCCCGAGGTCAAGGTATTTCCTGAAAACTCTGTTTATGAAGAGTTTTTTTGTCTTTTTGAAACCCCGGTCAACGAAAAGAGCTCCGATAAGAGCCTCGAGCGCATCGCCGTAAAGGTTTTTGGTCGGACACTGTGAATTGACGTTGCTTACCAGTATCTTGTCTATTCCCATTGATATCGCCAGCTGATTAAGGATATCGCGGTTAACGATCCTCGACCTGATCTTGGTCATGAATCCCTCGCTGGCTTCGGGAAATTTCTCAAAAAGATAATCGGAGAGAATGGCATCGAGAACGGCGTCTCCAAGGAATTCGAGCCGTTCATTGTTTATTCTCTGTCCGTCAGGAAGGGTGAATGATGCTGACCGGTGAATAAAAGCTGCTTCGTAAAGGCGGATATTGGATGTCCTGAAACCGGTAATCTCCTTCAGGCGGGAAGCGAATTCCCGCTTGTCGACGACATAGGTTCCGTTATTTTTTAACGAAAAGAAGGACACTAAATCCCGGCTTTTTTTACTATGATGGAAGCGTTATGGCCTCCGAATCCAAATGTATTGCTAAGGGCGAAGCTCACTTTTCTTTCCTGCGCGGCATTTGGAGTGATATTGAGATAAGGATCGATCTGGGGATCAGGGACGCTGAAGTTAATTGTCGGCGGTATGATATCGTGGACAACAGCCATAATAGCTGCAATTGCCTCAACTGCTCCTGCAGCTCCCAGAAGATGACCTGTCATCGATTTGGTAGCACTTAAATTGAGTTTATAGGCATGTTCCCCGAAAACATTAACGATGGCCCTGGCTTCTGAGATGTCGCCAAGAGGTGTTGCAGTGCCGTGTACATTTATATAATCGATATCGCCGGGTTTAAGACCGGCATCCTCGAGTGCCAGGTTCATTACCTTTGTTGCTCCCAGGCCATCCGGGTGGGGTGCAGTGAGGTGGTATGCGTCAGCTGTCATTCCACCGCCGAGAATTTCGGCATAAATCTTTGCTCCTCTTGCTAAGGCATGTTCGTATTCCTCCATGATGAGAGCTCCGCCTCCTTCGCCCATGACGAATCCATCGCGGGTTACGTCGAAAGGCCGCGATGCTGTTTTGAATTCAGCATTATTGACCGACATGGCCTGCATCGAATTGAAACCGCCTATTCCTGGCTGGTTTATTGCAGCCTCAGATCCTCCTGTGACAAAAATATCGGCTTTACCCCACTTTATGTAATTAAAGGCATCAATTATTGCATGTGTCGACGACGCACATGCCGATACCGTACTGAAGTTCGGGCCGCTGAAGCCATATTTGATGGAGATTGATCCGGAAGCTATGTCGCTGATCATCTTCGGTATGAAGAAAGGACTGAATCTCGGAACACTTCCCCCCTCAACAAACGACTTGATTGTCTGGTAGAAAGTCTCAATTCCACCTATGCCTGATGCCCAGATTACACCTATTCTTTCTTTATTTACCTTATCGGTAACCAGGCCTGCATCTGCAATGGCCTCATCGGATGCAATATGGGCATACTGGGCAAAAAGGTCGAGCTTGTTGGCTTCTTTTCTTTCGAAGTAGTTTGAGGAGTCATAGCCTTTTATTTCACATGCGAACCTGGTCTTGAACTTTTCAGTGTCAAACCGGGTGATCAAATCTGACCCGCTGATTCCCTTTCTTAGCCCATCCCAGTATTCATGCAAATTCTTCCCGATTGGAGTAAAGGCTCCAAGTCCGGTGACTACGACTCTTCTCATAAATGGATTATTATCAATGCAAAATTATTTTGCATTTTCCTCGATATACTTGATAGCATCACCTACTGTGCTGATGCTTTCAGCCTGATCATCAGGAATCCCTATGTTAAATTCTTTTTCAAACTCCATGATTAATTCAACAGTATCAAGAGAATCAGCTCCCAGGTCATTGGTAAAGCTGGCTTCGGGAGTAACTTCAGATTCGTCAACTCCGAGGTTATCAACTATAATCTCTTTTACTCTTGTAGCAATGTCTGCCATAGTTTTAAATTTAAATTAATAATATTGGAAAACCTTGCAAAGAAATATATTTGTACTATATTTTCAAATGATTTGAGGTTTTTTCTTTGCCCGCCGGTCTAATGTCTTGAAAAGCAATAAAATAATCTGAGGTGAAAACAAGGTGCCGGATTTGACAATATTAATATAACTATCACTTGATGAAGAACATAGCCATATTTGCTTCGGGGTCCGGGACAAATGCTGAAAACATTATAAAGTATTTTTCGAACAGAACTACGGCCAGGGTTTGCCTGGTTCTTTCCAATCGTCGGGAGGCCTATGTATTAAAGCGTGCTGCATCGCTTAACGTACAATCGGCGTTTTTCGACCGGAAAGATTTTTATGAAAGGGGAATTGTAATGAACCTGCTAAGGGAAAACAGGATTGACTTCATTGTGCTGGCTGGTTTTCTATGGCTTGTCCCGTCAGATATACTTGCTTCCTATGAAACCCGGATACTGAATATACATCCCGCTCTTCTGCCCGGATACGGCGGCAGGGGCATGTATGGCGACCGGGTTCATGAAGCGGTGATCAGGGCAGGGGAGAAGGAATCAGGTATCACTATTCATTATGTGAATTCTGAATATGACGCAGGCGACATAATCTTTCAGGCGGTCTGTCCGGTTCTGGAAAGTGATACACCGGCCGATCTGGCCGCCAGGGTTCATGCTCTTGAATACAAGCATTTCCCGGTTGTTATCGAAGAAATAGTAAGCAGGCTGCCTGAAGTGTCCTAAAAGGTGTTAAGCAGACTGAGAACCACAGTCTTTGTCTTTTCGAAGGCGGCCAAGTTGGCAGGAGATACAGGTTCCACCGGCGGAGCTTCGACCTTAAGAGGGTCGACAGGCGTACCGTTCATATAAAACCTGAAATCGAGATGCGGACCTGTTGAAAGTCCGGAACTTCCCACGTAGCCAATAACATCTCCCTGTTTTACATAGACTCCGGGAGCAATCCCCGCTCCGAACCTGCTCAGATGAAGGTAAGCTGTCGAATATACGCTGTTATGGACTATTCTGACCATCCTGCCCGATCCGCTGTCATAGGAGGCCTGAGTCACACGACCGTCGCCCACGGCATGAACAGGAGTTCCGACAGGAGCAGCATAATCAACCCCGTGATGAGGTCTTCTGATTCTAAGAATGGGATGAAGCCTGCTGGCCGAAAAACGCGATGATACCCTTGAATACTGAAGGGGAGCTTTCAGGAATGCTTTGCGAAGCGAATTACCCTGGCTGTCGAAGTAACTCTCACTGCTGTCCTGAATAAAGGGGATGGCGTGAATTGTTGTTCCATAGCTTGTGAAAGCAGCACCGTAAATTCTGGCTACACCCAGCGGTTTATCGTCAATCGACATCTCTTCATAGATCACCTTGAAGCTGTCTCCCTTCTGCAGTCCGAAGAAATCAATGCTCCATGCATAGATTTCCGAAAGTCCGGTAACAAGCACCGGGTGCATTCCATTCAGGACCATAGCATCCCACAGTGATGTTTCGATTGTCCCGCTGGCATATCTGATAACTTTCTTAACCTCTTTTCTGAACGGGGTGATATTCAGTGAATCGCTGAAACTGAATACATAGCATGTTGTCGGGTCATGCTCATACACAAAGTAGCCGGCACGGGCAATGCTGTCCTTCCTGCAGAAAACCGTATAGTTGTTGCCCGATCTTATCTTCCTTACATCGAAAACCGATGCTGAGTTTCTCACCGCCATCTCAATTTCTTCCATTTTGATCCCGTATCTGAGAAGAATGGTTGAGAGCATTTCGTTTCTTTTGATCATGCCGTTAACCAGGTCGAACGAGTCGGAAGGGATTCCGTACATAAAGGTTGTCTGCCCGGTTCCGTGCAGCGCCGTGGTATCAGCCGGCGGCGACTGCTGAAATGGAATGATATCGTTAACGGATTCCTTGCATGAAAACAGGAATAGAATTAATAGTATCGAAATAACTGTTTTTGGTCGGAAGGGCATTATTTAAAAATTACTTAACTGGGTTTTACTACAACATTCACAATCTTGCCGGGAACCACAATCACCTTCAGGGGCCTGGTTCCGCCGGTCCATTTTTCTGATCTTGCATCTTCAATGACGGCTTTTTCAATTTCATCCTTGCCCATATCGGCGGGGAGTTCGATTTTGAATCTCATTTTTCCGTTGAATGATACCGGATAATCGATTATATCGACTTTGAGAAATTCCGGGTTCACAACAGGCCATGTTTCATAGGCCAGACTAAGTTCGTGTCCCATGATCTGCCAGAGCTCCTCTCCAAGGTGCGGAGCAAAGGGGGATAATATAAGAGTGAAGATGCGGGCTGTATCTCTTGTAACCTTACCTTTTTTATAAGCCAGGTTAAGGAATATCATCATCTCGGAGATTGCGGTGTTGAACTTAAGGTTCTCAATATCATCCTCAACTTTTTTGATTGTGCGGTGAAGTCCCTTGAGGATCTCGGCGTCCTCAGATCCGTCGAAGATATTCCCGGGCTCAGAGAAGAACCTGTACGTCCTGCCAATGAAATTGAACACTCCCTTTACGTTCCTGTCGTCCCATGGTTTCATCACGTCGAGTGGTCCCATGAACATTTCGTACAGTCTCAGTGAGTCGGCGCCGTATCTTTCGGTTACATCGTCAGGGTTTACTACATTTTTAAGCGATTTCGACATTTTGGCAACTATCTGCCTCACTTCTTCGCCGGTTTCGGTATAATAGTATTTACCATCCTTCTCAGTGACCTGATCGGCAGGTATTTTTGCCCCGGTCTTATTTTCGTAGGCGAATGCGAGGATCATTCCCTGGTTGAAGAGCCTGCTGTAAGGTTCGTCGGTCGACACAATGCCAAGGTCGAACAGCACCTTGTGCCAGAATCTGCTGTAAAGAAGGTGAAGCACAGCATGTTCGGCGCCTCCTATGTAGAGGTCGACGGGCATCCAGTATTTTTCCTTTTCACTGTCGAATATTGCCTGGTCGTTATGTGGATCGATGAATCTCAGGTAGTACCAGCACGATCCTGCCCACTGGGGCATTGTATTGGTTTCCCTTCTTCCCCTGCGGCCATTCTCATCGACCACATTCAGCCAGTCTCCTGAGTTTGCCAGCGGTGATTCACCAGATTCGCCCGGTATATATTTTTCGAGTGCGGGAAGTTCGAGGGGCAGTTGCTTCTCGTCAATAACTGAAATCTCACCGTCTTCCCAGTGAATCACGGGGAAAGGTTCTCCCCAGTATCTCTGTCGGCTGAAGAGCCAGTCGCGAAGCTTATAGTTTACCTTTGCCCTGCCCAGGTTCCGTGACTCGAGCCACTTGGTTATCTTTCTGATCCCGGCTTCCTTGTTCAG
>JAFGXK010000216.1 GCA_016936695.1 Bacteroidales bacterium
AAAAAAGGTCGAAACACCCAATTTTTCATTAAAACTTTACATTATATGTTAAATGTCTGCCAGTTACTCTTTTGGGTTCATAAAAACTGCACAAAACAGGAAATAGAATAAAATGGCCGGGCAGCTACCCGGCCAATTTTATTATCTGACTTATCAGTATCCTTACCGCGTCTGCCTTCCTTATCAATCAATATACATGTTTAGCAACTGTTCAAGGAGTTCCTGTTTGCCGCTTCGTACCTCGGGCTCACCAGCCTTTACTGCCAGATTCCTGAGGTCTTCGAGGGTAAGCTTGCCCTTCTCATAATCCTTACCGGCTCCCTTGTCAAATGATGAATACCTTTGCTTCTTCAGCTTAAGGTAATCACTTTCCTTCAGAATCTTGTCAGCTGCCACAAGGGCTTTTGCAAATGTATCCATCCCGCTTATGTGGGCAATGAAAAGGTCCTCCAGGTCAGTTGAATTCCTCCTGATGTGTGCATCGAAATTGATACCTCCGGTCCTGAATCCTCCTGCCTGAAGTATCACAAGCATGGCTTCGGTTGTCTCATATACATTGGTCGGGAATTCATCCGTATCCCATCCGTTCTGGTAATCTCCCTTGTTGGCATCTATGCTTCCGATCATATCATCGCATGCTGCAACCTGGAGATCGTGGGCAAAGGTGTGGCCTGCCAGGGTGGCATGGTTTACCTCAATATTAAGTTTGAAGTCCTTGTCGAGACCATAGTTCTTCAGGAAGCCTATAACCGTTGCTGCATCGTAATCGTACTGGTGCTTGGTGGGTTCCATTGGCTTCGGTTCAATAAGGAAGGTTCCCTTAAAGCCCTGCTTCCTTCCGTAATCGCGTGCTTTGGTAAGCATCATGGCCATATGGTCAAGTTCCCTCTTCATATCGGTGTTGTGAAGGCTCATGTACCCTTCACGTCCTCCCCAGAAAACATAGTTCTCGCCTCCGAGAGCTATAGTAGCATCGATTGCATTCTTAAGCTGGACAGCCACATTGGTGAGAACCGCAAAATCGGGATTGGTGGCAGCACCGTTCATGTACCTTGGATTGCCGAACAGATTTGCCGTGCCCCACAGGAGCTTCACCCCTGTCTGGTCCTGCAGTTTCTTCATCACCGGCACATACTTTTCAAGGCGTTTTTCTATATCGAGTACCGATCCGTTGTTCCCGACAACGTCAACATCATGGAAGCAATAATAGGGGGCTCCTATTTTTGTGGTAAACTCGAACGCAGCATCGAGCCTGGAGCTGATCTTGTCATCAAGCTTCATATCATCCCATGGAAAGAAATGCGTTGTGCTGCCAAACTGATCGGTACCATCACCACAGAATGAATGCCAGTAGGCTATGGCAAAACGCAGATGATCTTTCATTTTTTTCCCCGAGACCTCCTGTTCTGGATTATACCACCTGAAGGCAAGGGGATTCTTTGATTTCCTGCCTTCATACTCGATCTTCCCTATTCCGGGATAGAACTCTTTTTTGCCTTTGTAAATCATATCAGTAATTTTTGTTAAAGTATTTTTTTGATCCGCTTTACACAAAATAAGTAATGAAAGTGCAAACTTTTATGTTAAAATTCAAATAATTATCAAACACTTTTTAGAAGTTCTCCCCATTTTTCCCAGGCATCCTCATATGCACCCGTCCTTGACTGATCAGGTTCGGTGGTTCCAACAGGTTTAAGTCCCGAGAATGCTTCGCCTGCAGATTTGTAGTATCCGCAACCGATCCCGGCTCCGCGGGCAGCCCCAATCGAACCGTCAGTATTATAAAGATGGATCACCGCTCCCGTAATACACGAAAGAGCCTCCCTGAATACCGGACTGAGAAACATATTCGCCATTCCCGCCCTTATAAGGCCCGCATCAATTCCGGTCTCCTGCATTATGTCGAGGCCATACCTGAATGAAAAAGCTATTCCCTCCTGTGCAGCCCTGAAAAGATGGGCATTTGAATGCCTGTTAAAGTTCAGTCCCGCAATCCGGCATCCGATATCCCTGTTCATCAGGATTCTTTCGGCCCCGTTACCAAACGGAAGAACTGACAACCCGTCGGATCCCGGTTCGACTTCCGCGGCCAGGCCGTTCATACCGTTATAGTCGATACCGCTGCCGGTGTTCCTCTTCAACCATGAATTCAGGATACCGGTGCCATTTATACAAAGCAGAACTCCCAGACGGGGATTAAAACTTGTGTGATTTACATGCAGAAATGTATTAACCCTCGAAAGAGGATCGTACCTTGTCTGGTCGGTTACCCCGTAAATCACCCCGGATGTGCCGGCAGTGGCAGCAACTTCTCCCGGTTGAAGTACATTGAGCGACAGTGCATTGTTGGGCTGGTCGCCGGCACGGTATGAAACGGGGATACCTTCCGGAAGGCCAAGTTCCCCGGCTATATCCTCCCTAAGCCATCCCTGCACCGAAAAGGATTCTTTCTGAACAGGAATAATATCGTGACTGAATCCGTAACTATCCATCAGCTCACCTGAAAGGCCTCCCCTGCTGAAATCCCAGAAAATTCCCTCTGAAAGACCGGTGAAAGAGGTCACTATCTCCCCGGTCATCCTCATGGCAATATAATCGCCCGGCAGCATTATCTTATGAATCCTGCCAAACAGTTCCGGTTCATTCTCCTTCACCCAGGCAAGCTTGGCAGCAGTGAAGTTCCCCGGAGAATTAAGAAGATGAGACAGACAAAAGTCGCTTCCCAGTTTCTCAAAGGCATTCTGCCCGTACTTAACAGCACGGCTGTCGCACCAGATTATGGATGGACGAAGAGGCTTCATGTCACTTCCAACAGCAACAAGCCCGTGCATCTGGTATGAAATGCCTATAGCCCCGATACCGTCTTTCCTGTTCCCAAGCTGGTTGATGCACTCATGAATCGATGCGCGAAGGTTCAGCCACCAGTCCTCCGGGTCCTGTTCAGCCCATCCCGGATTTATGGCAATAATCTTCATCTCATCCTTTGGATTAAAGGCCGAAGCCAGGCATTCACCCGATTCGCCGTCAATAACCGAAGCCTTCACGGAAGAACTCCCAATATCTATCCCTAATAACAGCATGTTGTTTCCAGTTTTATTTTAACCATTAAACATAACACGGATTCGCTTACCGTACCGGATTATGATCCGCTATCTGATTCCGGGTATATCATTATATCTGTGTTGTTTGTAATAATCCAGATCGTGCTCCGGTTTTTCCAGACCCTCGGGGAAAGGTTTCCCTGAAAACTCACGGAAATACAGAAGACATCCGTCCCTCCATATCTTTGCATCACGCTCCTGTTTTTCAAGAAGCGAACTTACTTCCTCAAACCTTCCGGCGTCGATCTTCCCTTCTGTCTTCTTCCAGTCCTCCTTCATCTGCCTGACCTGATCAACACCATCATGATATTTAAGGCACAGTTCCTCCCACAGACTTCTTCCCGATCTCATCCTGTAATCCCAGGGCAGGTGGTGAAACCACAGCAAAAGGTTCTCAGGACAGGTACCCGGATCTTCAAACATCCTCCGTACCTCGGGATAATATTGTCCAACGGCATTGCTCCCGGAAGAGGTGCGGTTAAAACCAATTCCGTCAGGGCCGGCATTGTGATAATAAACCGAGGTCCAGTCGCGACGGCCTCTGTCAACCCATGGACCGGGACCGTAATGATG
>JAFGXK010000217.1 GCA_016936695.1 Bacteroidales bacterium
CCACAGCCACACCTCTTTCTCCGGCCGGGTCAGGCAGTTCTTCGCAACCTGCAGCCAGTATAAGAAGGTTGAATATCAATCCTTTTATTCTTAAATTTTTCATCTTGGATATTTTTAATTGTTTTATTCTTCAGCTTTCCTTACTCATCGCGTACCGCCTGCCCACCATACTTTTTCAGTGTAGACATACATCCCGTCGCCATAAGCAGTGCGGACATTGGTATTGGTAGTGACATCCTCTGATCCATAGGAAAAACGAAGCGGAAACCTTGTTGAGTTAACCGGATTATCAAGATTGATCACATCGTCCCCCATGGCTTTCAGCCTTCTGTAGTCATTGTAGGCTTCGAGTGCCTCTTCTTCAAAGAAGGCCAGGTATTTCTGATTCATGACTTCCGAAAGAGGATTGGCATCGAATTTGGCTTTGACGTTGGAATCGAAATATTCCGAGGCATCATTGGCGGTAAGACCTATGTTGACCTTCTGAAAAGCCCCTGTTATTGCATTTTTCAAAGCCTCCTCAGCTGCCGGAAGATCGTTCAGCCGCACATAGGCTTCAGCCTTCAGGAACTCGATCTCATGATAGCTCAGCAGATAGGTGGGGGCCGTAATCTCACTTATTGCAGATATAGAGTAATAACCCTGTATCTGGTTTGAAGTGCCGTTCGGAGCAAATACAAGGTCTTCGCCGGTACCCGGATAGGTTGTGAAGAATACATCATCCCTCGGATCGTTCCTTTCAGAAAGCTTGTTGTGAAGGCTCTGACTGGCTCCGTAGTAGTCGCGGTCCTTAAACATGCAATAGAAAGGGCTCTGTGCCGTATTCCCGTTATAACTGAACTGTGCCTGTTCGTCTGCTGATGTGAATGATTGATCTGCAAGTGCTATTACTTCATTGTATGCCGGGGTTCTGTGCGACAAACGCATCTTGTATCGAGCCTTAAGGCCATATGCAAATTTCTTCCATTTCTCAGTATCGCCGTTATAAATGAGATCCTGACTGCCCAATGAGGGAAAGATTGACGCTTTATCAAGGTTTTCAATTGCATCATCGAGCAGACTGAAAATATCCTGATAAATATTCTCCTGTTTGTCAAGTACAGGCGTGTAAATTACTCCCGGCTGGATGGCTTCACTCCATGGAACATCACCCATTACATCGGTTAGTGTTGCCAGGTTCCAGGCTGTGAGGATCTGGGCTATTCCCAGAGTGTGGTAATTTCCTTCCTCGGTACCTCCTTCGGAACATTTTTCCCTCACCAGTCGGAGACTGTACAGGTTTGCATATACCGAGTTCCATGTGTTATTGTAAGTAGTTGCGCTCGAAGGCTGTGCCGCTCTTATATCGGCATTGTAAAACTGCCCCCAGGTTCCTGTGTTATGCTCGATGTAAATTGAGGCATAGTAACAAAAGTCACCGCCGGCAACCTGGAAAGCACTTGAGGTCATGGCGTCGGTTATTATAAGCCGGCTCTCCATTTCGCTGGGATCATTGACATTTTCATTGATGTCATCCATTATTGATTCCGAGCACGACCACAGAAGGGGCAGGGCCAGGAATGCAACGAATAATATTGTTATATATTTTTTCATTATTTAGCGGATTAAAAAGTTAAATCGATATTGAATCCGAAGCTGGATACCTGGGGCAGGGTGAACCTTTCGAACGATCCTGCCATGTTGGTATTGCCCTGGCTCGATTCCGGATCAAGATTTGGAAGAGCTGTCCAGAGCAGAATGTTCCGGGCAAAAACAGATACTCCCGCATCTATTTTTTTGAAGAGTCTTGCTGGTTTGTAGTTAAGTGCCACTTCCCTGAGTTTCACGAATGAATTGTCGAAGATGTAGTATTCATCGATATTTGTAAGTACATTGGTATGAAGGCTCTGGAGTGCAAGAGGATCGTTGGGACCGCCTCGGGCAATATCGTTTGGAGTACCGTCCGACTTAACACCGTCGTAGATGAAAGTTGATTCACGGTCTTCAGTTCTTTTCGACAGACCATAATAATCAAGCAATCCGGTGCTTCCCGAATACATACGTCCTCCCTGCTTCCATTCAAGCAGTGCATTCAGTGACCATTTACGGTATGTGATGGAGGTGCCGCCCCCGAGGATGAAATCGGGTGACACACTGCCGATAACTGCCGGCCCGCCTGATAAAGGGAACCCGTAGTTGGGCGATGCGGGATTGTCATCAACAATCACTTTGCCTTCCTCATTCCGCAGGAACGATTCCCCGTAGATCACGGGATATGTATCTCCGATATTTGCTCTTACCTGCGGAGTGGTAAAACCGCCAATAAAAATACTCTCGACTCCGGGGGCCAGTGCATCAACATAATTGTCGATCTTTGAGTAATTGAAGTTCATGTCCCACTGAAAATTCTTTAACACCACCGGCGACAGGTAAAAAACCACCTCATGGCTTATCGTATGTACTTTACCTCCGTTCATAAGCATCGACCTTATTCCGGTTGAGCCGGCCAGTGGTACAGCAAAGATCTGATCTACAACGTTCTGACGCGAGAAAGTATAGTCAATGCCGAAGCGGTTCTGAAGGAATTTCAGTTCAGCGCCTGCCTCATATGATCTGGTATTCTGGGGAACAAGGCCCGGATCATACTGTACATTATTCGGAATATAGGAATTAATCCCCCCGATGGGATAAACAACGGGAGAGCCATTCCACCATCCGCCTGTATAATTCGGGGAATTGAAGTAATTATTAATATAGTTCCCTGCCTGTCCCACCTCCGCATACGACAGCCTTAGTTTGGCGAACGACAGCCAGTTGATGTTCCTTACAGGTTCAAGTTCAGTTGCCACAAAGCTAAATGCAGCCGAAGGATAGAAGAATGACCTGTGATTGGTGGGCATGGTCGACACAATGTCGTTCCTTCCCGTAACCGTCAAAAAAAGAAGCGATTTCCAGCTCAGGGAAGCACTCCCGAAGAAACCCACTGTACGGTTTTGATTTCTCGATTCATTTGCCGTGACGATATTGGCATTCCGGATATGGGCCCAGCCTCCGAAATTGAAATTCTCGCCATGTTCGGAATAGGTTTTGGTTGCGTTGTGGTCAAATTCATTTCCGACCAATGCATTGAAATTCAGTCCGCTTGCAATGTTCCAGTCGAAGTTTGCAGTGAAGAGCGAGTTAACCGTGAAAGAGGTGATCCCGTAGTTGTCTATCATGCCTGTGTTTCCGGCATGGCCGTATTCGAAGATATCCCGGAAGTGAGTTGTATATGAATCCGCTCCCAGCTGATAACGAAGTTTGAGTCTGGTCTTGTCACTGATATCGGCCTGAAAATCCAGATATCCGTTTCCGAAGAACCTGTCGGTTTTTTCATTGAAAATTGTATGTTCGGCTGACCAGTATGGATTATCCCAGCTTCCGCCGCGGTAATATATCTGTGAATATGGATTTCCCGGAACTGCATACGGGTAATCCCTGAGGTTATAGCTGACCGGAGCACCCATGACACCTGCCAGCGCTGCATCATTTGCCGTTGGAAGCTTGTCAATATCGGTTTTAGAGAAATTGGCGTTGAAGCCGGTATTGAAATTATCACCGAATTTCCTTTCAGCCGATGCCTTGCCGTTCCATCTGTTCATCCCTGAAGCCAGGGCGATTCCGCTTTGCGATGTTTGGGTGAGTCCGAATGAATAATTACCCTTATCAATGGCTTGGCTTACATTTACATTATTGGTGGCTGAATATCCGGTCCTGAAGTACCTGTCCCAGTTATTGAAAACCTGGGGTGAAACCCACGCATCTTCGATCATCCCCTGTTCAAGCTGCGGAACGAAAAATTCGCCGGGATGTCCGTTATTGTTTCCTCCGTAAACCGGATCGTCAGGCAGGTTGACGATTTTTGGTCCCCATGAAAGCGAGGAATTCGGGACATATGCCCCATTGACCCCTTGTGCAAAGGTGGTCTGATAATCAGGAGTGCGGGAGACCTCTGAGAAAGCGCTAGTGTGCGATATAGAGACAACAGGTTTGCCCGGTATGTTGTTCCTGCCGCTTTTTGTTGTTATCAGAATAACACCGTTCGATGCGCGGATACCATAGAGTGCTGAAGCAGCCTGTCCTTTCAGTACCGTGATGCTTTCAATGTCAGCCGGGTTAATATCCACCGCACGGTTCGAGATATCGGATCCCGTTACTCCGTAGCCTGTCAGTGAAAAGTCGCCGCCTGTTCCTGACTGGATGTCGGCTGTGGAGGCTATCGGCATACCGTCGACAACGTACAGGGGTGTGTTGTTGCCTGTGAATGACCGGGCGCCCCGGATTACTATCTGCGAAGAGGCACCGGGCATTCCGCTTGAGGGCTTGATATCGATCCCTGATATCTTTCCCTGGATTGCTCCGGCCAGATCGGTGTTCCCGGTCCTTTCGATCACATCGTTTTTCACATCCTGAACCGAATATCCCATCGCCTTCTTTTCGCGCGATACGCCAAGTGCAGTGACGACTACCTCATCGAGGCCAAGAATATCGGATTCGAGGATCACGTCAATAACTGAACGGTTACCGATCTCAGCCTCCTGTTTCTTCATTCCGATATAGGTAAAGACCAGGGTTGTGGCATTGACCGGCACTGCCAGCGTGTATTTCCCGTTCAGATCAGTGACAACTCCGATTGTTGTTCCTTTAACTGACACGGAAACACCGGGTAAGGCGCCCTCCCCCTCAATAGAAGAGGTTACTGTACCCGTTACGGTTTTTTGCTGAGCCCATACTGAGGGCACAAGTCCGCAAAAAACCAAAAACATTAAGAGAATTTTTCTCATGGCTTTTAGTTTAGTTAAGTAAAAAAATGTTCAAAGGAATATGGCGATTCCTTTTACTGTCCTGCGAAATGAACCTTTCACTTCACGCTAATAAAGATATATCGGGCCTGGTCTTGCTTAAACAGTAAGTTAACGGATTGCAGATACGGGTTTATGAATAGCGTTCTCCGGCTCCATGTTGCAATTTGTTCATGGATGAACAGGGCTTGTTTTAAGATGCAGGGTGGGGCGATGTAAAATAAAAAAGGAGGAAAACCATCAGGTTTTCCTCCTTTTCAAAAGAAGTGCAGTGTTATTATGCGGGATGAATTGCCTCTACCGGGCAAACCTCAGCGCATGAACCGCAATCGGTGCATACATCCGGATCGATCTTATAGATTTCACCTTCCGATATTGCTTCCACCGGGCATTCATCTATGCAGGTTCCGCAAGCAGTGCAGTCTTCACTAATTTTGTAAGCCATTTTATTCCTTTTTTAGTTAATTATAACATCGATTCCGCAAACATATCTGAAATTTTTCAAATGTAAAAGAATCTTTGTTATTTACTCATTTAATATTTCGGATGGATTGCAAAGATGATGCCAGACTGATCATCTTCCATTGTATCAGAAATCGAGGCTGAAGGACAGATAGAATATCCTTGGGAGGATGAATTGGTTTTCGACGCCCCATGCCCAGTCGGCCCTTACGAAGTAGCCGAGCAGCTGAGCCCTCAGCCCGGCGCCGAATCCGGCCACGATAGGGTCTCTGTTGCTGTCGAGAACAACTGACACCGGACCGTTTTTATAGGTTTCTGTATCCCATGAGTTATTGCCTGACCATGGATCGCGGCCGGTCCATGCCGTTCCTATGTCCCCGAAGGCAACAATCTGAAGGCTGTTCAGGAAATTTGACTTCAGGGGATGTCCGGCAAAATACCTGACAAAAGGCCATCTGATTTCGCTGTTGATAAGAGCAAAGTTATTACCGTTCCTGATATTCTGAGTGAACCCCCTCATGTTTGTCGCCAGAGCCTGGAATCCGTAATTCTGATCGGGACTGACCGGCATTGACTGGTCGAACATTTCGTACTTGTTGAACAGATATCCCATCCAGTTGTCAACTCCTCCAAGGTAATATACGAGTTTTGTGGGCCCGAATGAAGAACTGGCGGCAAAGCGATTGGCCCATATCAGTTCGCGATGTATCCGGATATAATGCCTGAAATCACCGCCAACGACAAACATATCTGATTTTTTCTCCGGTATTTGCCTGTAATATTCCCCGAATACCTTGAACCTGGTTCCGAAGTAGATATTAACTGCTCGTTTTCTGGTGTTGTCGTAAATGACCTCTCCCTTCAGTCCTCCCCAGTGCCTTGTGAGGGTTTCGGCATTCAGTGAATTCAGATCGAGTGAAAGCATCACATGACGGTCATTTCTGTACGACATGGTTCCCTTGAGGGCAAGAACCGGGGTTATGGGCATCGCATAGGATATGTAGGCGTTATGTGTGTGGGTTTTGTAGAGATATCCCATTTCATCCTGGCTGAAATATGCCTGCCTGTGAAAAATGAATTGCTTGTCGAACTTTCCCTTGAGGCTTTCAAAGCTCAGAAGATATTCGTTGCTGTCGAAATCACCGGCAAACCTGACACCGGCAGTAAGTCTGTAATCCTCAAACAGATCGAGTATCCCGAACCTGGTAAGAAGGTTAATCCCGGGGTTGTAATAGCCCGAACCGCCGTTGAAGGTCTGGTAGGTGTTGTTCAGGAATGTGAAGTCGATCTGATTTGCAATGTAATTGTTGTAGAACGATGTCTCATAGATCCTGATCAGCGGGATGTCAATTTTCCCGGTATCAAGGTCTATGTCCATATAGTCTTTCCTCCATTGGAGGTCATAGTAGTTCTGCTTCTCCTTTTCGAATATATAATGATTTATATTTACCGGTTCATTCCCGGTGAAGTATTCGTACCAGGGCTTCGTCAGCGTATCCCTTCTCCTCTTGTCTTCCGCAATAAGCCATTTTCTTATTGTTTCGATGCTGTCTTCCCGGTGGAACCTTATGTCCTGTTCCTTACGGAAATTGGTAAGGACGATCTCATTATCCGGGACTGTCTCCCGAACGTCGTCGATGCCTTTTCTGACCAGGTATCTGCCGTCCTTGAAAAGGACTTCACCGAACTGATCACCGGGAAGAGACTGGTTTAGTATGTTCCTGTCGTAGTTGGTCGAAGGTGCCGACTTTATGAAATAACGGTAGTGCATGGCTGTGTCGATGTAGCTTATAGCACTGTCGAACACTGCAGTGTACCTGTTCAGGATACCAGTCTGGTCACCAACGTATGAAATTGTTTCCCCGCTTCCTTCAGAAGGCTGATACCTGCTTGAATAGTCTCCTTCAGAAAGCCGTATAAGGATGTTATTCCTTGAGTCGAGATTGTAGGTGAACAGATCGAAGCGCGATGAGAGCTTTTCAAAGGGATCGCCCGTGTTTGTGAGTGTATCCGTAAGCCTGTTGGATGAGAATAGTATTGTATTGGGAGAATTTCCCATGAACACCGGATTAAGGTCATCGGCCACATCGCGTGTAATCTGTTCATTCGTTCCTGATGCCACCGTGTGGATATAAATATCAGTCACCCCATCCTTTACTGCCGACATCACAAGCCTGGTTCCCTCGGGCGAGTATGAGAAATCAAGCACCTTGTCGAAATACAGGAAGTTCCTTTGCTCGGTCTTCTCCTCGTCGGTCCGGTAAAAATATATCACCATTCCGGCTTTTTCTTCATTAAGCATTGTAAGTATTCTGCCGGCAGGATGCCACGCTATTACCGGGTATTTGTTATCGGTCTTGTGCTCGTATTTCGGCTCAGCCCTGAAGATGGCCTTTGTTTTTCCGGTTGCCTGATTATACAGCCATACCCTTTTCCTCCCCCAGTCGTTAGTCACATAGGCGATATAACTTTTGTCGGGACTTATTTTGACCTGCTGGTATATCTGCTCCTTTTTTGACTTTTTGAGTGTGCTTCCGTCATCGGAAGGCATACCGCGGTCATCTTCAAATTCTTCGATGTAGTATTGCTTCCATTCTGCGAGCAGATCCTTGAACTTTACACCTGTTGCATAGTAAAGTCCGTCGTCGATATTCTTGTATACCTTTGTAAGATAGATGATGTTAGGGATGAGAGTCTCCCCGTATTTTCTTCCTATGAACCTCCAGAATGACTGGCCGGCATAAACTGCATCATCGAATTCGAGATGGTTGATGTTTTTGTATTTACCCGATTTTATGCCGTCTTTAACCCTGTTCTCAACTTCGTAATCCCATCCCCAGGAAACATAGTTGATAAGTCCCTTTATATACCAGTCGGGCATGTAGATCACCGATGAGCTTGTTATCCTGTCCTTGAAATCGGCGTTGTAAAGCATCTCATTGATGATCGCTTCGGTTATTGAGGCAGCAATCTGTTTCTCATACGATACATGGTCGCCCTCATAATAGAGCATTACCTTGTTTTTGATTATCCTGCTGAATCCACCCGTGTTGTAAGATTCTTCATCGAAGGTTACAAGGCCGATATTTGACTGCCTGTATTCGTTGTTCTTGTTGTAAATAACGAATATCAATCTTTTTTCGAGGCTATAGTCAAAGTAATCCTCTATCTCGTCGAGTTTCTTAAGTGAATAGTCGGCGGTGAACTGTGCGATGTCGCGGCCGTATTCATTGAAATAGCAGTCGAAATCATCAAAGCGGTAGTATGACCAGTAATAGTCGTAGTATTGAACCCTGTTCTTGCCGAATGACATCTGATGGCCATTATAAAACTGGCCTTCAGCGTTGAAGAAGACAATGCAGGCAAAAAAGCAGGTTACAAGCCTTAACGTATTTTTCATTATCAATACTCTGATTCCGCAGAACGGACTTATCCGCATCAAATTTTGTTCCAAAATGGCGGTGTCAGTCAGCAAAACTAAAGATATTCTTTAACAAATTTAATATGTCGGTCAAACTTTATTATTTTTGCACCCATGATACTGAATCTGGTTTGGTCTGATCTTTGATAAGGATGTTTGGTGAAAAAATCAAATAAATTTGAATATTGATCGTTCTTATTTGGTCATATAACAGATGTTGCTTGAATCTGTTCAACAAAAAAACATAGAAAAAGATGAAAAGGATTTTATTGATTGTAATTTTTGCATTAAGCGGAGTAGTTATCCTCGCCCAGCCTGTAATGAAGCTGTCTTCTTCGGAGCATGATTATGGAAAATTCAAGGAGGAGGCCGGACGTCAGAAGTATGATTTCATCGTTCAGAACACCGGCAATCAGCCGCTTGTTATTCAGAATATTGCTGCCTCCTGCGGATGTACACAGCCGGAATGGACGAAGACTCCCATCCCGCCCAATGGTACTGGGAAGATTACAGCTATTTACGATCCGCAGAACAGGCCCGGTCAGTTCAATAAGACGCTTTCGGTTTATACTAATTCAAAGCCTGCGGTTACTGTTCTTGTCCTAAAGGGAGAAGTCATCCCGCGCGAGAAGACGGTAGAAGAGATTTTTATTTTTCCGGTAGGAGAGGTGAGGTTTGAAAGCAATCATCTTGCCTTTACGAATGTTAAGAAGAATGAGAAGAAGATCAGGACGATGCAGGTGATCAACACTTCAAAGCAGCCTGCAAAAATTGAATTCGATAATGTACCCCAGCACATTGTTCTGAAAGCTAATCCGCAGATTTTGAAACCAGGTCAGAAAGGCCTGATAGAAGGAACCTATGATGCCACCAAAAAGAATGCATGGGGCTATACCACTGATATAATAAGATTGAAAATCAATGATGTCGTCGACCAGAAAGTATATTATGCCGTAAGTGCGAACCTCGTCGAGGATTTCTCCGGTCTTTCGAAGGACGACCTGGCAAATGCTCCAGTATTCAATATTGCATCCAAGACTTTTAATCTGGGCAAGATACCCGGATCAACTTCGAACGATGTCGAATTCAAGTTCACCAATGATGGCAAGAGCGATCTCGTTATCAGGTACATCAAGGCGTCGTGCGGATGCACGGCAGTGCAGCAGGGTATTCAGGGCAAGGGCATCAAGCCCGGTGAAACCGGATCAATAAAGGCGGTTTTCAATTCAGGAGGTTACAAGGGTAAGACAACCAAGGCAATTTATGTCTATACAAATGATCCTAAAAACTCAGAGGTGGTTCTGATGGTAAGTGCCGATGTTGATCAGGAGCTTGCAAAGAAGTGAAATCCCTTAAGATCCGTGAGGGTGTTACTCAGCCTCCCAGTGTCAACCCTGATGTTTTCGCTTCAGGAAAAAGGAAAAAAAGAAAGAAGTATTCTGTAAATGAATTTGTCGCGGGCATACTGGATGGCAACAGAGCCATTCTCAGTCAGGCTATTACACTTATTGAGAGTTCCCTGGCCGATCACAATAAAACAGCCCGGTCAATAATAGAAAAGTGCCTTCCCCACAGTTCCCGGTCGGTAAGGATTGGTATTACCGGTGTTCCCGGGGCAGGAAAGAGTACATTCATTGAGACCTTCGGCCTTTACGCCGTTTCCCAGGGACGAAAGGTTGCAGTTCTGGCTATCGATCCCAGCAGTCAGCATTCAAAAGGCAGTATACTCGGCGACAAAACCAGGATGGAAAGGCTTGCCAATTGTCCGGATGCCTTTATCAGGCCGTCACCTTCAGCCGGAACCCTGGGCGGGGTTGCAAGAAAGACCAGGGAGACAATAATTCTCTGCGAGGCAGCAGGTTTCGACACCATAATAGTTGAAACAGTGGGAGTCGGTCAGTCAGAGACAGCCGTGCGTTCGATGGTTGACTTTTTTCTTCTGTTGATGCTCACCGGGGCAGGGGATGAGATACAGGGCATGAAAAGGGGAATAATGGAAATGGCCGATGCCATTGCAATAAACAAGGCTGATGGCCCGAACCGTCTTCAGGCAGAAAAATCAAGGATTATGTTCCAGAATGCGCTTTCACTATTCCCGGCGGTCCATTCGGGCTGGAAACCTCTGGCGCTTACATGTTCAGCCCTGGAGGGTACGGGTATAAAGGAGATCTGGAACCTGATCACGAATTATGTCGGCTTTACAGCTAGGACAGGACATTTTGAAGAGCTGCGGAGGAAGCAATCAGTGATAAGGATGCATGATGTAATAATTGACAGCCTGGGCACCTCCTTTTACGGCGACGAAGGGGTAAAAGCCCTAATCCCCGGTGTTGAAAGAGAACTCGCCGACGGGACCATCACTTCCTACCGGGCAGCGGAAATTCTGCTTGATAAATATTTCAAAGGATAAGCGGAATTCACAATAATTCATATCTTTGCGCGATTTCAGTTGATTGTTTTTAAAGGATTTATAGTAAATTCAAAACTCCCGCAAATGAAGAAAGTATTCAGTATGTTAGCGATAGCAGCCGCAATGGCCGCATGTTCATCCGGACCGCATTATGTAATCAACGGCAATATCGAAGGAGCCGACAGTGTATTGTTCCTGCTTCAGAAAAGGGATGCAGGCAGCATGGTTACAATCGATTCGGCAATGGCTTACAAAGGGTCATTCAAAATGAAGGGCGGTCCTGTAGACAAGCCCGAGATGGTTCTTCTGGCTGTTAAGGACTCCAGGATGAGGACCCAGTTCTATCTTGAGAATGCTGAGATAACAATCACCGGGAAACTTGATTCCCTCTATGGCGCATCTATAACCGGATCAAAGACTCATGAGGAATACTCCGGCCTTGTTAATTCATTAAATGCCTTAAGCGACAAATACACCGAGGTTTACAATCAGTACCAGATAGCAGAGCAGGAAGGCGACACTGCCTTATCTGCCCGGCTTGTCAAACAGATTGAAGCAGGTCAGCTTGAGATGACACAGATGCAGAAGGATTTTGTCAGGAATAACCCTGCTTCTTTTGCTGCTCCGCAGGTACTTGCCGGACTGACATATGAGATGAGCGGAACTGAGATTGAATCTCTTATTAATGCAATGGATACTGCCGTGGCAAATACTGCACTGGTGAAGGAGTTAAAGGAACGGGCTTTGAAAATGAAAGCCGTTGAGGTTGGTCAGAAGGCACCCGACTTCACCCTTAACGATCCCGAAGGTAATCCTGTAAGTTTGTATTCTAAAGTAGGATCAAAGCTGCTTCTTGTTGACTTCTGGGCGGCCTGGTGCGGACCCTGCCGTCAGGAGAATCCTAATGTCGTGAGGGTATACAAGGAATTCAATAAAAAGGGATTTGATGTTTTCGGAGTATCACTCGACCGCTCAAAGGACGACTGGGTTAAGGCAATTGCAGACGATAAGCTTACCTGGACGCATGTTTCAGACCTTCAGTACTGGAACAGTGCTGCCGCACAGATGTACGCCGTTTATGCCATCCCGGCCAACTTCCTGCTCGATGAAAACGGTGTGATCATAGGAAGGAACCTGAGGGAACAGGCACTTTATGACAAGGTAAAGGAAATGCTGGGGAATTAATACTATTCTCCTTCGTTGAATTCTTCTCCAGGCTTTCTCTCTTCGAGAATAAAACCGGTACCCCTTACTGTGCGGATATCAATATTCTTATCCTCTGAGATATATTTTCTGAGCCTCGAGATGAACACATCCATGCTTCTTCCGAGGAAGTAGTCGTCCTCACCCCAGATTTCAGTAAGGATATCCTCTCTTGCAAGTATCCTGTTCTTGTTTATGATGAAGTATCTCAGAAGCTGGGCTTCCTTGAGTGTCAGCTTCTCCTTTGTGCGGCCGGATATAAGCTCCAGCGTATTGAATTTGAGGATGGTATCAGAGATTTTGAATTCATCGTTGCTTGATGCATAAGCCCTTTTAAGGATGTTGTTGATCCGGAGGATCAGTACTTCCGGGTCGAAAGGCTTGGTGATGTAATCATCTGCCCCGATTTTGAGCCCTCTTACAATATCCTCCTTCAGACTCTTTGCGGTAAGGAAAATAATAGGTATCTCCTGTCTGGCTTCCTTTATCTTTTCTCCGAGAGTGAATCCGTCCATCTCAGGCATCATCACATCGAGGACGCACAGATCGGGTTTTTCTTTTTCGAAAAGTTCCCACGCTTCCTTCCCGTCGCGGGCCAGAATTACATCATATCCGCTTATTGAAATATATTGCATAAGGATATTTCCGAAATCCCTGTCGTCTTCTGCCATCAGAACCTTCATAGCGTGCAATTTTCTTTAATATGGTATTGTTACTGTAAATATACTACCTTTTCCCGGTTTACTGCTAAGGGTAACATCTCCTTCATGGGCTTCCGCGATTTTCCTGACATAGTACAGACCAAGTCCCAGTCCCTTGTACTTGTGTATGTTTCCTGACGAAGCCCGGTAGAACTTGTCAAAAACATGCTTCTGGTCATTTCTGCTTATTCCGATTCCGTTATCTGCAACTTTCACAAAGATCTTTTTGTCCTGGGTAAAGCCTTCAATTTCTATAACCGGATCAGTATCGCAGTATTTTACCGCATTTGAAAGAAGATTGTTTATCAGGGTGGTAAAATAGATCGGGTCGAGTTCAACCTCGAGGTCGCCGAAATCATATTTACGTGCGATTGATGCCCCGTTTCCGCCTCCCGATTTGAAGCTGTCTATGATGTCATTCAGAAAGCCCTGGAACCTGACCTTTTTTTTCTCGAGCTGGAACTGGGTTCTTTCCCACATGCTTATTTCAAGGATCATGTTGATGAGCTGGTTGAGATGGACACTCTGCTTGCCGATCATTTTAGCCGTTTCGAGTATCTTCTCCTCGTTTGTCCTGATGACTGGCATCTCGAGCGTCCGGCCGGCAACCGTGATGGTCGACAGGGGAGTTTTCAGCTCATGAGTCATGTTGTTGATGAAATCGGTCTTCAGGTTCGATAGCCGTTTTTCCTCCATCAGGTTAGTATAGGTGATAATGAAAAGACTCACAACCAGTAATATACTGAAAAGACTCAGAACAAGGGAGGCGGCAATTTCCCTGAGAATAATTTTGTACTTATCAGAGAAATCAATAAGGTATTCAAAATCAAGCCTGTAAAAGTTATATTCGTTGCCAAACCTTTTTACAAGTATTTCCCTGGTCACCGTTGGTCTTCTCATTATGAGAGGAGGTCCGTTCACCCGGGCAGTATCAGACCTTGCAAGCATCCGGCTGGAAAACTCCTCGCTCAGATAAACGGGAATCCTGCGGTCGTAATCGACCAGTTCAAACCTGTTGATAACTATCTTGCTGTTGAAGTCCTTGTCGGTACCCCTGAGCTCAAAGTAACGGGAGAGAAACATCGAGAGATCCTGCTCCTTGTTCAGGACAAAGGAAACATATTCAAAAAGCTCTTTTTTTTCAGAAGCCGACAGAGAATCAGTATTATTATCCGCCATAGCTTTCAGCACCATTTCCGATTTGCTGCTTATTATCAGGCGTGCAGTATCAAAACCGTCGGTGGACCACTGTCTGGAAAGCAGTTCCATGG
>JAFGXK010000218.1 GCA_016936695.1 Bacteroidales bacterium
GCGGAAGCAGCAGCTGAATATCTTCATGAGCAGGTGCGTAAGAAATACTGGGGCTATGCATCTGATGAGGATCTGTCTGTTGAAGATCTTTTTAAGGTCAGGTACAGGGGAATACGGCCGGCTCCCGGTTATCCTGCCTGTCCTGATCACACTGAAAAACGAAACATATTTGATCTTCTTGATGCGGAGAAGCTTATCGGGGTCGGGCTGACAGGGAATTTTGCGATGACGCCTCCGGCTTCTGTGAGCGGTTATATTTTCTCGCATCCGGAAGCAAAATATTTCAGTGTAGGAAAGATAGGTAACGACCAGTTAGAAGAATATGCCGAAAGAAAGAATATGACAATTGAAGAAGCTTCCCGGTGGCTTGCCCCTAACCTTTGATATGACTGAAAAATGAGTGTTATTGACAAAATAAAAAACGCTAAAGGACCTCTTTTTACTTTCGAACTGCTTCCTCCTCTTAAGGGACACAGTATAGAAAGAATATATGCAGCGATTGACAGGCTTATTGAGTTTCAGCCGGCATATATAAATTTTACCACCCATCGTAATGAGATAACCTATAAAGAGAGGGCTGACGGTCTTCTTGAAAAAAGGGTTACACGCCTTCGTCCGGGCACTATTGCCCTGGCAGCTGCAGTTAAGTATAAATACAATATTACTGTTGTTCCCCATATTCTCTGCGGAGGTTTCACAAAGGAAGAGACAGAGAATGTGCTGATTGAAATGAATTTCCTCAATATTGATGATGTTCTTGCTTTAAGGGGTGATCCGCAGAGGGGGAGCCGTATCTTCATTCCCGAAAAGGAAGGGCACAGGTACACTGATGAGCTTGTCAGGCAAATAGTGAATATGAATAAAGGAAGGTATCTGGAGGAATCGCTTGAAGAAAAGTCGTCAACTAATTTCTGTATCGGTGTGGCAGGTTATCCTGAAAAACATTCTGAAGCTCCCAACATGAATTCCGATATTCAGAATCTTAAACGAAAAGTTGAAGCAGGGGCGAGCTATATTGTGACCCAGATGTTTTTTGATAACGGTAAATACTTCAGGTTCAGGGATGAATGTAAAAAGCACGGGATAGATATTCCTCTTATTCCGGGTATAAAACCGGTATCGGCGCTAAACGATATAAAAATGCTTCCGCAGACTTTTCATATTGATCTTCCTGATGATCTTGTAATGGCTGTACAAAAATGTACATCAGACAAGGATGCCCGTGAGGTGGGTATTGAATGGGCAACAATGCAGTCAAAGGAGCTTATCAGCAACGGAGTTCCGGGAATACATTATTATACCCTGGGACGTTCGGATAATATTGCAAGGATAGTCAGTGCGGCCTTTTAATAATTGAATTCCTTTTTGATCTTATCGACGTAATCGAGTTTTTCCCAGGCGAATAATTCAACTTTTTTCATCCAGGCTTTTTTGCCGTTATTATTCAGGATCCTTGGTTTACTTCCGGGCACTTCGTAATAGACTTCCATTTCCCTTACAAGGGGCTGGCGCCCGAAATGACCATAGGATGCCGTTTCCAGGAAAACGGGATCAGTAAGTCCGAAGCGTTTTACTATAGAATACGGACGCATATCAAATAACTTCTCTATTTTCCCGGCAATCTCTCCGTCTGTCAGAATCTTGCCTTTGCTATTTTTTACCTGTGCTGTACCGAATGTATTAAGGTACAGTCCGACCGGTTTTGCCACACCTATTGCATAAGCCACCTGTATGAGAACTCTGTCGCATACTCCGGCTGCAACAAGGTTTTTAGCCATATGGCGGGCGGCGTAAGCCGCTGATCTGTCGACTTTGGAAGAATCTTTTCCGGAAAACGCTCCACCTCCATGAGCTCCGTGACCGCCGTAGGTGTCGACTATTATCTTGCGTCCGGTGAGCCCGGTATCGCCGTGAGGGCCGCCGATAACAAATTTCCCGGTGGGATTGACGAGTATCTTCATGTCATCCCTGAAGAGTTTGCGTATCCTTGACGGAAGGGATTTTTTCACTGCGGGGATAAGCATTTTGCTGATATCCTCATGTATTTTTTTCTGCATCGCTTTAGCGGCCGCTTCCTCAGATTGCTTTGATTTGTTGGCCGGCTGTATAAAATCGTCATGCTGGGTGCTTATGACAATAGTATCTATACGCAGAGGATTATTGTTGTCGTCATATTCTATTGTGACCTGAGATTTTGCATCCGGTCTCAGATATTTCATTACTTTCCCGGTATGGCGGATGCCTGCAAGCTTCTGAAGGAGGGAATGAGCCAGTTCGATGCTGAGAGGCATATAGTTATCCATCTCACGGCAGGCATATCCGAACATCATTCCCTGATCGCCTGCTCCCTGTTCTTCAGGTTTCTTACGGACTACACCCTGGCGTATGTCCGGTGACTGTTCATGGATAGTTGAGATGACGCCGCAGGAGTCACAGTCAAAGCGGTATTCAGCTTTTGTATATCCTATTTCACGGATCACCCTGCGGGCCGTCTCCTGAACATCGACCCATCCTGTTGTCTGAACTTCACCTCCGCATACAACAAGTCCTGTTGTAACAAAGGTCTCGCATGCAACTTTCGATTCGGGGTCCCATCTCAGGAATTCATCAAGCAGGGCATCTGATATCTGGTCGGCTACCTTATCGGGATGGCCTTCGGATACTGATTCGGATGTGAAAAAATAGCTCATGGTAAAAAAAGTTTAAAGTGACTAAAGTTTAAAGTGACTAAAGTACTTAGAGTTATACATTTATTTAAGTTTTAAAAATTCAGGTAAGTAAAGATTCAAATCACTTCAAGTACTTAAGATACTTAACAGTAAAGAGGAAGGATTGTTGACCGGGGAAAAAGGTTTCTGGAGTTTTAGCATTTTTTCCTGTGGTTGCAATCATCACAGTTCTTTCCACCTGATAATAATGGAAC
>JAFGXK010000219.1 GCA_016936695.1 Bacteroidales bacterium
CCATGGAAACCGGATTTTGATATTTTTACACTTACAAGCCTATTATTCAGATTTTTATATTAAGCGGAGAATTCAATAAAATCCCATATAGCTAACTCATTAAATGTTTATCCCAACAAAAAAACCAACCAGTCGGATCTTACTCCAAGTGGTTGGTTATCAACTGTGGGCCCAGTTGGGCTCTAATGCGACCGCCTGATTATGAGTATTCTTTTTTCGATATACTATTCGGTCCTGAAAAGTCAGAAAAAACGAGTTATCTTCAACATTAACAGCTATTTATGATTTCACACCATTATAATTGACTATTCATTTTATATAAAATATTCCACTGCTTTCCATGGTGCGTAAGCCGGTGCCTCTAACCACTTCTCGCCGGTTCAAATTGACCACCCAAGGCCAGAGTTAATTCTATGATATATAGATAAATAATTAAATGTACGTGTTACCGGTGGAATGTGGTCAAGGCGATTGGCTTATGCATTCCGTGGGGAAGTGGTGGGGAATTTTTGTGATAAAAAAATCTGATTGCATTGATTATTAATGCAATCAGATTATCATCTGAGGTCGATGGCGATTACCTTTGGTGATCCGGTCTGGGGGGACCCTTCAACTAAATTCCCCTGCCCGATTGCATCGGGCTACGGGATTTTTTATTTGCGATCATTCGCCTCGAAAACGGGCGTCGGTTCACAAACAAAAAATCCCTCCTTCGCTTCGCTCAGGGGGGATTTAGTTGAGGTCGGTGGCGGATTCGAACCGCCGTACCCGGTTTTGCAGACCGATGCCTAGCCACTCGGCCAACCGACCGTGTACACCGAAACCTTGGCGAAGGTGTACCTTGTTTTCGGAGTGCAAAAATAACAAATATTCGGAAATATTAAAAACTGGGAGAAAGTCACCTGCCAAAGCAATTTCCTGAAAAATCAGGAATCTGTAATCATGCCGTCAACATCTTCCCAAGAATCGCAGGCACAACCTGCCACGAAACGCCAAACCTGTCTTTAAGCCATCCTCCCTGAATTCTGCATGCTTACTTGTTCTTCTCGTCACAGTTGAACATCCACTGAATCCCGAATTTATCCCTGAGGCTCCCATAGTAATCTCCCCAGAACATATCCTGAAGCTCCTGTTCAACCGTACCTCCTTCTGAAAGTGCATTAAAAAGGCGCAGGGTTTCCTCCCTGGTGTCGGGTTGAAGTGTGATATAAACATTATTCCCGGAACTGACCCTGAAACCCATCGATTCAGGGGCATCGGTACCCATTAACAGGTGCCCTCCAAGGATCGGCAATGCAATATTCATAATCAGGTCCTTGTCTTCTTCGGGCAGTGGTGGCATGTCTTCTGAAGGGGGGATGTCGCGGAACCGGGATATCTCACCCTGAAATTCCCCTCCGAAGACTGATTTGTAGAAGTTGAATGCTTCTTCCGTTTCACGACGGAAGTTCAGATATGTGCTGACTCTTGCCATAACGGAATTTTTTAATGGTTATGACAATAAAACAATTTAACCCGGCATCATGTTCACTTCAGCCACATGTCGAACCATTCAAATGCTTTAGCCTGCATTGCTGCGTCGAACTTATGAGGACCCGGATAAAAAGAACATTTGTAACTCCCCGGTGCCCCGGCTTTTTCATAGACGTCCTTAAGTATCTCATCAGCCCTTCTCATCTCACTCAGGGTGAAAAGGGGATCCTCTCTGTTGTTAAGGACCAGCGCTGGCAAAGGTGTGCGTAATCCGAGAATTTCAGGAAAATCGAGTTCATTGGGAAGAAGCGGGACATATGTCATCCATGTGTGACTGGTTGCCTTATCCATAACCAGATCCCTCCAGGTTGTCATGAATCCGACCGGAATGGCGCATTTAATTCGTTCGTCGGCTCCTCCTATGAAAACACTTCTCATTCCTCCTCCCGAGAGCCCGCAGCAGCCTATTCGATCGCTGTCAACATCATCCCTTGCGCACAGTACATCAAGGGCTTTCACATCCTCGGCCAGGAACACTGCCGGCCAGGCGGTCCCGGCGCTGAACAGCGACTTTGCCATTATATGCTCGTGCTGTCCGGCCCAGCGGTTATAGGCATCGATTCCTTCGCGATCGTTCGCCTCCGGATCCGTCAGTCCCTGGCGCTGCCGTTCCGGAATATCCTTAAGCATCACCCTCCTGCTTGCAAAAGGAAAAGCATCGCTGGCAAGAACCACATATCCCCTCTTTGCCAGATCATTTGCCCATGCCCTGCCCTCATAAAGATTCTGCTTATGCTCTGTCATCATGGGATGCTCGTTGTCCGAAGTCCTTACTATCTTGGCTGTCCCGAAATACTTGTTCCCCGAATGATCGTGAAATGCCAGTACTCCCGGAAGCCTGCCTGAGGCATTCAGGGGTTTCAGCAATACTGCTTCCGACCGGCCTCCGTTGGGCAATGGCCAGCTCATCTCCTCAATATGTAAACCGTCGTAAGTATATCCCCTTGTAACAGTAACCTGAGGAGGACCTCCGAAAGCCGGCATGGATAGACGGTCGAAATATCTCTTTTTCGCTGCCTTCTTCCACTTCCCGAGGCTCTTCCAGGTGTCGCGGCGGAAGGAATAAAGGGGCAGTTCTTTATCGAGCAGTCCTGCAGCCCATGGTCCGTAGGAACCAATTATGCTTATGCCTCCTGCCTGAACGGACTCTTCACTGCCAATCCCGAAGTGATGGTCCTGAGGAAAACCAGTCTCCCCGAAAAGTTTGAGGCCTGCAACAGAGAAGCCTGCCATGCCTGCAAGTTTCAAAAATGTTCGGCGGTCGTTTTTCATAGTTTTCAGTGTATTCGTTTGAAGATGAAAATTATGCAAAACCGATCACAAATGCAAAATAAATACCCCCTTCAGTGGGAAGGGGGTATTTTTCATGGGGTAAAACAGGTTTCTGCTCCAGCCTCGGAAATTCTAAAACTCAACCTATTCCTCAACCTCCAGTTCCAGATTCAGCACTTTCCTGTTTCCTTTTGTTATGACAACTTCCTCAACATCGAGGGTTTTGAAGCCTGCCTTCGAAGCCGTCACCGAGTAAGTACCCGACGGCAGTCCAAGGACGGCATAGTTTCCATTTTCGTCGGTAATTGCATTTGAAACTACGGCTTCCTCCTGTTTGACATCGATCGAAACATCTTTCAAAGCCACTCCTTCAGCATCCTTGACAGTACCCTCAAGCCTTCCTGCGGAAGAATTATTTGCAGCCCTGATGACGGGTTTGAAAATGAATCCCTTAATTCCGGCGGGACTATCCATATTACCCTGGATCACAAACGAATTGGAGAGATCAAAATCGAGGATCATCTCCGCGGTGAGTCCTTCTTCGACAACAAGTACCGGATCGATGAAGATTTTGATTCCGGTCTGGCTTCCGCTCGGCACCCTGACCGTAAAATTCTCCCCATCCTTCACCTTAAGACTCGCCTCATCGACATAGAGTCTGAGAAGGTTATATTCGCCTGCAGGGATCTCGAGGTCGAGCAGTTCAGCAACTACTCCGTTCCTGAGGTCGAGAAGGTTGAAAGTCTCCGATCCTTCCCATATCACCTCAAAGGGGCATTCATCGCTGATCCCGTCTCCGGCTTTCCTGATCTCCAGCTTTGTGATTGTCACCTCAGCCGATTCCACCATATCGACGGGAAAAGGAGCATCGGTAATATTTACAACAAGGCGTCCGTTGCCTTCATTTGTCTTGTCGCAACCTGTGAAGACCAGCATAAACGCTGCGGCTAAGAATGTTAAGATTATTTTCTTCATAATTTCCTGCTTTAGATTAATTGTATGACAGGCCAAAATTAACCTGTGAAGATGAAGATTTTATGAATTTTCAGGAAATATGAAAGAAAATTCCGTTCCTTTTTCCGGTGTGGAGGAAACTGAAATATTAATCCCGTGAAGGTCAGCTATCGATTTTGCAATTGCCAGTCCTATCCCCGTGCCGTCTTCATCATTGTTCCTGCGTGAGCTGAACCGGGAGAAGAGCTTATCGAGCTGTTCCTTAGTCATTCCCCTTCCGGTATCGGATATCCTCACCCTTAAAACACCAGATTCCAAAGCCGCACCAACGGTTATCCTGCCGCCCTGACCTGTATTTTTTACAGCATTGTTAATTACATTGTAGAACATAGAAAACAGCAGCGGCCTGTTTGCTTTTGCGAAACTACCTTTATCATTAAGATCTTCCTTCAATTCCACCTTCTTATCCTCAGCAACCGGTCTCAGCTCATCCGTTATTTCAGCGAGCAGGTCAGCCACTTCAACCGTTTCTTCAAGAAGGTACTGGCGGCTCTCTATCCGGGCTATCATGAGCAGGGAACTGACCAGACGCTGGAGCCTCTGAAGGGTCTTGAGCGACTCTTCGATCTTAATTGCAGTTTCCTCTCCTGTCTCTTTCTGAATAAGAATATTTTCAAGCTTGCTCCTCATAACCGAGATTGGAGTCATGAGCTCATGAGAAATATTGACTGTTATATCCTTTTCCTTGCGGAATGAATCCTCGATCTTAACCATCAGGTCGATAAGCGCCTTGTCGAGAGCCTCGAAGTCGGATGTATTCGTCTTCACAGGATTCATATCGAATTTTGAAGGACTTGAAATCTCCCTGAGCTTGTTTGTGATAAGCTCCAGTGGCTTCAGAGTCAATCTAGTATACTGCAGGTCGGTCGCGAGTGTAATAAGTATTATGAAAGCCAGGAAGCCAAGGATGATCCTGTGGATGCTTTTTCGTCCCTCTGTAATGGTTTCGAGGCTCTTGCCGATCTCAAGAAGATAGGTTTCACCATCAGCCTGAAAAGTGTAATTAAGTACCCTGTAGGTAATCACCTCTTCCTCGATGATCCTGTCGCTCACCGTTATCTCGTTGAATTCCTCGCTGCCGTCTGTCTTCTCGAGACTGATATATTCCTCCTTCAGAATATTGAAGCTTCCGAAAGCACCTGTTGTATCGGAGTTGATGAACGGCTCTATGCCAATTCCGGAAATAAGATCAATTGTTTTTTCCCTTTTCTGGATAAGGTCATTGTCGACCTGGCGCAGATTGATCCTTTCTATTATCCAGGGAAGGAAGATTAGAAACAGGGCTGTAAAGACCAGCTTTGAGAGAAGGTTGAAGAGTGCAAGCTTTGTCTTTAGCCGGATCATGTAATACTAAAATATCATCAGTTATTCAGTGCTTACCCTGTAGCCAACTCCCCGTACCGTTTCGAGCCATGGAGAAGGCGCGTGGATATTCAGTTTCCTCCGCAGGTTCTTAATATGAACGTCGATAAAATTGCTGTCGTACTGGTCGTCAAGAATATTTCCCCATATATGTTCGTAAAGTTGCTGTCGGGTAAGAACTTTATCGCGGTTCAGGACAAGATACTGCAGCAGGTCATATTCCTTCTTGGTCAGATCGACCTCCTTTCCGTTGCAGATCAGTTTCCGGGCCTGGACCTGCACAGTGAACTCCCCGAGGGTTATATCCTGGCTGACTAGGCTGAATTTCCTTCTTGCAACAGCGTTGATTCTCGAGAGGAGTTCGACCAGGGCAAAGGGCTTTGCCAGATAATCATCGGCTCCGAGGTCGAGTCCCTTCACCTTGTCCTCGACAGCACCTCTGGCGGTTATAATAATGAACGAGGCTTCACTTCCTTCTTTCCTGGCTTCCCTGATAAGATCAAGCCCGTTGTAATCGGGAAGACCCAGGTCAAGCAGTACGAAATCATACAGGTTGACCGCAATCTTTTCGGAAGCTTCATTTCCTGTAAAAGCCGTGTCGCAAAGGAAATTCTCCGACTTCAGGAATGAAGCGATCTCCGTTGCAAGGCTAAGTTCATCCTCAACAATCAAAACATTCATCAGTGTAAATTTAATCTTAAAAATTCATACCCCTTTAAATCGAACAACTATCTGTAATGATAAATATATATTTGCGGGGAGCTTGAAAACCAACTTATTTACCCCAGCCCAAGGGGAATAAATTGATTTTCTTCGCTCCCCTTGGGGCCGGGGTGAACGAAGAAAATCAATGGGTTTTATGAACGATTCCTGATACTCATTAAATAAAAAACGGTTTTGGAATGGTATAGTTTTGCCTGATAATAAATTACTTTTAAATGATTTA